>NZ_JBSFYR010000102.1:0-25265 GCF_053599875.1 Streptomyces sp. NPDC005151
TGAAGCCAGAGATAACCACGTCACAACAGCAGATCACAGGGCTTCCGGTGACCTTGCTGAACATCAAAGACGCCCTCCGGGCGGCTCAAGATAATCGCCGAGTTCATCCGCGAGCTGATCGTCTCCGGCACCCGCGAGGGCCTTGCCGACGCCCGAGCCCGCGGCAAGGTCGGAGGCCGGCCCACCGTCGTCAACCCGGACATCATCCGGGCCGCTCGCGACATGCTCCCCAACCCCGAGAACTCGATCACCTCGATCGCCAAGCTCCTCGGCGTCAGCCCCGGCACCCTCTACAACCACATCCCCGACCTGCAGGAACTGCGCGCCAGCCGCATCCCCGCCCAGCTCGAAGCGGGCACCGGATGATCCCTGGCGAGCACCGGCTCAAGGGCGGTGTGCTCCAGCCCGGCGCAGAGGAACCGGGTCCCCCCGGCCCGTTCGGCACCTGGACCGGCGAGCACGACCAAGGGCCTGACGAACCGGAGGGCGGCGACGATGCCCCGGTGCTAATGAGACTGAGCGGCCGAGTTGGCCCGCCTGAGCGTCGCAGTGGCGGGCGGACCTCAACTCTTGACGGCCTCCGCGATCTGCAGGGCGGCCTGGGCGGGCGTGAGGTGCGTGGTGTCGACGACATCGGCCTCGCCATGTAGCCACGTGCGGGCTGCCTCGGCGTAGGGCTCAAGGTATTTGAGACGGAACGGGGAGTTGGGGCCAAGAACAGTGTCGCCCGCGATGCGCCCGCGGAGGGTGTCCTGGTCGGCGTGAAGGACGAAGTGCCGTACCGGAATGGCATGCTGGGCGAGGCCCGAGCTGATCTCGCGCCAGTACTGCTCGACCAGGACAGTCATGGGCATCACCAGAGTGCCGCCGGTGTAGTCGAGTACGCGGCGGGCGGTCTCGACCACGAGTGGCCGCCACGGCGGCCAGTGCTGGAAATTGTCCGTCCCGGGCAGCCCCGGCGTGATGTCCATGAGTGTCTCGCCGACCTTCTCGGCGTCGAACACCCGTGAATTCGGGATCAGCTGCTGCACGAGTGCACTGGTCGTCGTCTTGCCTGCGCCGTGGGTGCCGTTGAGCCATACGATCATGGGACCCAACGCTAGCGCTGTGCGCGGCCGCGGGAACGGGCACGGCAGAAAATCCGGTACGGCATCGGCGTTTCCCGGGATGGTGTCAACCACCGAGATCGGGTGTCGCCTATCTCGAAAAGTCACAGCGGGCCACCCCTGGCGCTCATGGGCCAACTGAGCCGCTCAATCTCAGCTGAGCACCCGGGCGAGCGTACGGTCGGCTCTCACGCCTCCAAGATCATCCCGCTGCCCCTTTTGGGCTTACCTTGGCTGGACCCCGGGTAGGCGCCGCAGCGGCACAGGTTGCCGCTCATCCGCTCACGGATCTCAGGGGCGCTGAGCCGCGCCGGGGCGGAGCCTTCCTCGTCGTCCTCGGTGGCGTGGGACGGGAAGCCGTCCGCCGCTTCACCGAGCATGCCGACGGCCGAGCAGATCTGACCGGGTGTGCAGTAGCCGCACTGCAGGGCGTCCCTGGCCAGGAATGCCTCCTGGACGGGATGCAGCCAGTCACCGTCGGCAAGGCCCTCGACGGTCGTGATGCGGGCCCCGTCGTGCGCGACGGCGAGCAGCAGACAGCTGTTGGCGCGCCGGCCGTCGACGATGACGGTGCACGCCCCGCACTGGCCGTGGTCACAGCCCTTCTTGGCGCCGGTGAGGCCCAGGTGTTCGCGCAGCGCGTCCAGGACGGTCGTGCGGTGATCGAGTGTCAGGGTCCGTGCCGTGCCGTTGATGTGCAGCGCCAGGGTGGAACGGTGACGGGTCTCCCCCAGCTGTCCGGAACTGTTCTCCCGCTCGCTGGTGGGATCCACTCGCTCGCACCTCTCATCACTGTGAGTTTTGCGTGCTTTGTACCAGATATGCACCGGCTTTCCGGTTCATTGCCCTCGCGCCGGTTCGGTTCTGCGCCCTACCGGCTCTCCAGCCGCAGGCGCACCTCCTCCTCCTGGTCACCGGAGACCGTTCCGACGACCTGCACCGTGAAGGCGTCGGCAAGGTGTTTCCTGAGTTCCTCGACCGCCCAGTAACCGCCCTGCACATCGACCTTCACGGGCTTGCCCAGCGCGACGGGACCCGAGACCACCCGCGCCTCGGACACGTCGACGGTCATGGTCCATACCGTGGGGCGCTTTCCCGCCAGGTCCTGCGGCACGTCCACCAGGGCCCGGTCGGTGGCGAAGGCGGCCCGCAGGACGTCGAAGACCGTTCGTGCGTCATCCTTCGCGCATCCGCTGATGGCGACCGACACCTCCTTTCCGTACCGGCTCTCCTCCGTCTGCGACTGTGTGCTGTTCACCGGGGTTCCTTCCGCTCGGAGTTCTGCCGCACGTCCCCGCGCCGGGGACCGACGGTGTGGACCGGATCCTCGGCGGACGCGATGCCGGCCGCGAAGATCCCGAAGCGTGTGCGGGCCGAACCCGCGAGGGATTCGACACTGCCATCGCGTCCCTCCGGCGATTCGGGAACCCTCTCCAGGCTCACCCCACGGCTGGGTGTCGGCGAGACGAGAGGGGCGGCGACGGATGTGCGCGGCGGCGGTGAAGCCCGTGCCGCCGAACCCGATGGGAAACGACGTCCTGGCAGACCGCTCCGCCAGGGGGGAGGAACAAGCATGTCCACCGCTCGGCCATCTGAGCCATTGAGAAACGAAACGTTTTTTTAACTTATATCCACTTAAAACATGAATTGACAGCCATTGCCGAGTGACATCCTCATGCCAGGGTATTTGGCATGTATGGACGTTTCGAACGGAGCCCTCAGTTCCCTGGCCCTGCCCCTCGCGGACGGACGGGGCGCGACCGGGGTGGTGATGCCGATTGTCGGAGTGGCCCTGGTGGCCATGCTGATCGGTGCCTTCTGGCTGGGAATGCGGCGCCGGGACCAGGAACTGCCGCCGCCCCGGCCGGACGAGCAGCCGCCGCGGCCGGACCACCGAACCCACCTGGAAGAGCGCGACATCCACGGCGACGACAGCTTCCCGGCCGACAGACGTGGACTTTCGCCCTACGAACTCGGTGACCACGGGAACGAGCCCATTCGCCGGGAGAAGGACGAACCACGCGACTGAACCGGAATCCGACGCGACCGGCTCCGCCCCGGTGACCGGTCGGCATCTTCGTCATGGGCGGCTGCTTCTCGTTCTCCCAGAGGGCTTCGAGGCCCTGAGCGCGAACGAACAGGAGTCCCCCGCGGACATACCGCGGGGCTGATCGTCCTCGGTGTCGCCCTGCTGTGCGCCACCGCCGGGCGGAGTGTGACCTGCCGCCCGCGGGAGTGGGACCGGGCCCGGCGCGTGTTGCGGGAGTGGCCGACCGAAGTGAGGCTGATAGAGGCCCGACGGCCACCGGCAATGCATGCCGCAGACCCGACGAAGGCAGTGGGACCATGACCGGAAGCAAACCCAGGACGGTGTCCGCGCCGGCTGCGCTCACGGGGTCGGCTGCTCCCTGCTGGGTCAACCTCATGACCCGCGACCTGGAATCGGCGCAGGCGTTCTACAGCGCCGTACTGGGCTGGACCTTCCGTGCGGGCAAGCTGGGCCAGGAGTTCTCCGTGGCGCGCCGCGACGACGTGCCCGTGGCCGGCATCGCCGCGGTGGCGACGGCCTATCAGGTCGCCGTCGCCTGGACGCCCTACTTCGCCGTCCGGGACGCGGACGTGACCGCCGCACGCATCCGCGAGCGCAGCGGAACGGTCGCGGTGGGACCGCTGGCCCTCGGCAAGGGGCGCGGGGCGCTGGCAGCGGATCGCGACGGCGCCGTGTTCGGATTCTGGGAGCGCACGGCGCCGGCGACCTCTTCCCCGGCGCCGGACAACCACTCGCACGCCTGGCTCCGGCTGCGCACCAGGAGCGCCTTCGAGGCGGCGATCTTCTATGGCGAGGTCCTCGACTGGGCGACCGGACGCCCCGGCTGCTGCGAGGTGTCGTACGCGAAGGACGAGGTCATCGTGGAGTGCGGCGGCAGGCAGCTCGCCCGCATCAGCTCCGGGGCGGTCGAGGCTGCACCCGATCCGCTGATCCGTCCGCACTGGCAGGTCCACTTCCCGGTGGACGATGTGGCGGCGGCGGTGGCCTCGGCGCGCGAGCACGGGGGCTCGGTCGTCGAGGAGCGGTCGACGAGCGAGGGCAGCGAAGCCACGCTGCTGGATCCGGACGGTGGACTGTTCACCGTCACGGACGTCCGGAACCCGGCCGCGGAGGTCGTGGAGGTCACGGAGGCGCCGGAGGACGCGTAGACCCGCTGAGAAGGAACGGATCCGCATCCCCTCCCCCGTGCTCCCTCGACGGCCCGGCGCCGACTCGCCTAGGATCTTGGGTACGGCATCGCGCGTCGGTCACCGGCCGGGTGAGGCGTGGAGGTTCCCGTGAGATGCCTGTTGGAGGCATTCCACAGTGTCAGTCGAGTTGAATCACACCATCATTCATGCCCGGGACAACCGGGAATCCGCCGAATTCCTGGCGAACATCCTCGGTCTGGAAATCGGCGCGGAATGGGGTCCGTTCATCGCGGTCGCCACCGCGAACGGGGTCACGCTGGATTTCGCGACCATTCCCGCCGAATCGATCACCGTGCAGCATTACGCCTTCCTTGTGTCGGAGGCGGAGTTCGACGCTGCATACGCCCGCATCAAGGGGCTCGGGATCACCTACTGGGCCGATCCGCACCAGAAGCATCCGGGCGAGATCAACCGCAATGACGGCGGCCGGGGTATCTACTTCCTCGATCCCGCCGGCCATGCCATGGAAATCATCACGCGTCCCTACGGCGGCTTCGCCTCGTAGCGGGGCCCGGCACACGAGGGGTTCGGCCGGGACCGGGTATCCGGGTCCCGGCCGGGCCCTTCTGCGGTCCGTCAGCCGACCGGGAGCATCAGCTCGGGCCGGTCCCACATCACTGCGGGCGGCCGGGCGGTCTCGGTGCCGGTCCGCCGAGCGCCCACACTGCGGTAGAAGCCCTCGGCGGGCGGATGCGAGACGATGCGGACGCCGGTGAGTCCGGCATTCCGTGCCTCGCCGCACAGATGCCCGATGAGCAGGCGGCCGATCCCGAGGCCCTGGGCATCGTCGGCGACGAACATCAGGTCCAGTTCCGGCGGGTCGAGGATCAGCGAGTAGAAGCCGAGCAGCCGGCCGGAACCGGGCTCCGCCGACTCGACGGCGGCGAAGACCCGATGGGTCTCGATGTAGTCGGCCCCCACCCGGTATCCGGCGACCATGGGCGCGTAGGGCCCCTCGTAGGCACGGGAGTTCCTGACCAGCCGGGTGAGACGCTTCGCGTCGCCCGCCGTCGCCCGCCGGACCCGCACCGCGCCGCGGCCCACCTCGCCACTCGACGACGTAACCCTCGATCTCATAGAGGGAGTATTACGCATCAGTGGACGGGCCGCCGCCCGGACCTACCCCGAGCCGCGTTCGTCACGCCACTCGCCGACCACCGTGTCGATGTCGAACGGGCGCAGATTCAGCAGCGGCCCCGGCGGCGGCCGCCGGATCGCCGCCTCGATCTTCTCGTTGACCTCGGTGAGCATCCGGCGCACCTCGGCCTCCGAACGGGCTCCGGACACCGCCTCGCGCACATCCTCCGCCTCCTTGCGCAGGGCCAGGGCCGGCGGGAGCATCGACACGCCTTCGCGCTGCATCTTCGCCTTGATCCACCAGGCTTCGTCGTACGGGCGGTCGATATCGGGCAGCGGCTTGCCGAAACCCGGCAGTTGGGAGAAGTCGCCGCGCTCCTCGGAATCGTGGATCTGCTTGTCGACCCATGATTCGAAGCTGACGCCCGGGGGTTTGCGCTCGGTCACCGTACGCCCCTCTCAGAGAACCCATGATCCCGTCCCCCCACGATACCGAGGGCCGGCCCCTCAGTGCTGGTGCCCGCTGTTCGCCTCGGTCCGGGCGCTCGCCGAGGGCTTCACCTCGACCGTGAAAGCGGCGGTGCGGACCTTCCCCTCGTGCTGGAAGTCGAGGAACAGGCGGTACATCCCCGCGCTGGGCGCCGTCGCCGTGAAGGAGATGGCCGGTCCGGGACCGCCGTCGTTCGGGTGGACGTGCAGATAGGCGAGGTCCCCCGAGCGCAGGGCGACAAGGTGCCCGTAAGCGCCGAGATAGGGCTGCAGATCGGTGACCGGCTTTCCGTTGCGGCTGATGGTCAGTTCGAGTTCGCTCTCCCGGCCGGCCCGGAGTTCGCCACCGAGGGCGACCCGGTAGCCGTCGACCTCGGCCGTGGTGCGGACGGCCGGCGGAGCGGCGGGGCGGTAGGCGCCGGAGACCGGGAGATCCGCGCCCAGCGTGACGTTCTTGGCGCCTTCGGCGGCCGGGGTGAAGTCCGCGAATGCCCGGTAGTCACCGGCTTTCGGCAGATCGACGGAGGTCGACCAGGTGCCGTCGGCCTCGCGGACGGGGTGCAGATGCCGGTACTCGGTGAGGTCGCGCGAGGCGAGGATGAAATGCAGTTCCTTGCCGTGTTCGCGCCGGAAGGCGGTGACCTTGCGGCCGGCGTCGTCCTCGATCGCGAACCGGATCCCGGTCCGGCCGCCCGCGGCGACCGCGGGTGTGTCGAGCGCCAGCGTGTAGCCGTCCTCGGATATCTGCAGTCCGCCGGGCCCGTGCTCGGCCTCGCCGTCCCGCCCGGTGGCGCCGTGGCCGCTGTGCTGCTGCGGCGCGTGAGCGCCGGTGGAGACCAGCGGGTCGACCCCCTTGCCGACGCCGTACGCCGTCCCGAAGGTCGCAGCAAGCGCGGCGGCAAAGACGGTGATCTTCAGTCCGTTGTTCATGACGGCCTCCATCGACAGGGAAGCGGGCGCTTCCGACAGGCCAACAACATACCCCTTAGGGGTATCAAGTCAACCCGCGGATGCCCTGTCGACGGCCGGTTCCGGGATCAGGCGGAGACCACGAGCCGGCTCCGCAGCCGCTCCACCACGGGCTCGGGGATCCGCAGCCCGTCGCGCACATATCCGTCGAGCCCGCCCCACCGCTCGTCCATGGCATCCAGGGCGACGTCGAGATAGCGGGGGCGGACCTCGATGATCGCGGCGGCGATCTCCGGGTCGCCACCTGCGTCCAGGAAGCCCTGCACATACGGGCGGAAGGCAACCCGCACCACCGGATTCACGGCAAGGAACTCGGCACGTACGACATCGCGCGAGGCCCCGACCATCAGCAGGAGCAACGCGGTGGCCCAGCCGGTGCGGTCCTTGCCCGCCGTGCAGTGGAAGAGCACCGGACGGGCCCCGTCGTCCGCGGCCGTCTCGACAAAGGCCCGGTACGCGGCCGAGGCGCCCGGCGACAGCACCATCTGCCGGTATGTCTGCGCGAACAGCTCCTCGGCCTTTCCGCCCCCGAGCAGCTCGTCCGCGGCCACCCGGTCGGCGAGCAGCGCGCGCAGCCGGGCAGGCGCCACGCCCGGATTGTCACCGAGGACGTCGGCGACGAACAGCCGGGCTCCCGGCGGCAGACGGTCCGGGGCCGCCGTGCGCTCATCCGCGGTCCGCAGGTCGACGACCGTACGGATGCCGAGGGCGGTCACCGCCGGGTCGTGCACCGTGTCGAGCTCACTGAGCTGACCGGAGCGCACTACGGCACCGGGCCGGACGCGGCGGCCGGGACCCAGCGAAATGCCGCCCAGGTCGCGCATATTGATGACGGTGGCTGCCGGAACGGGCCTGGCGGTCTGCACGATGAAACTTCCCCTTATTCCGGACACGGCTGATGAATTGATTCGGCTCGGCCGAATCAACTCGCAGGCTGCCGGGAGATCGACAAAAGAAAACGCCGGGAACGGGGCGGTGGGCGGCGGCCGGGTCAGCCTGCCAGAATCTTCGCCTTCTGCGCCTCGAACTCGGCTTCGGTCAGAACGCCTTGCTTCTTCAGCTCGGCCAGCCGTTCCAGTCGGTCGAGGAGGTCGTCCGCCGCAGGCGCGGACGGCGCCACCTGCTGCTGCATGGCCTGTTGCTGTTGTACGGCCCGCTGTTCCTCCACCTGTTGCTGTGCGACAGCCTCCTGGGCTCCCCACTTCTCCTGCTGACGCCTCTGGACCCGTCCACCGACCGCCGATGCGGTTCCGGCGACGACGGCTGTGCGCGCCACGGCGCCCAGCAGTCCCGGTCCGCGGCGGTTCATGCCCGGTCCTCGGAAAATCGGCATGATGTACGCCCCTTCCAGTGCGATGCGGCGATGACGACGGTCGGCGGGCGGGGCGGGTTCAGCCGGCGGAACCGGAGGCGGCCACGGCCGCTTCCGCGACGTCGGCCGGGATCCGCTCATGGGCCACCAGCTGGCCGCCCGAGGCGCGAACGGCCTCCGTGAGCGGTACCGCCCACAGGTCCTCCCACACGATCAGCGCGGCGGAGCTGCCCCGGGGCACGCCCTCCCCGAGGGCGCGGATGTCCTCGCTGTTCAGCAGGCCGCTGACCACTCCCTCGACCGGCTCGAAGGACACCAGGTCATCAGGGTCGAGATCCTCCAGTTCGACCATGTCGAGCGTGCCGTCCTCGGCGCGGTACACAAACGTGAGGTCGAGGATTCGCACTGCCTTCGAGGCGACCACTTCCGCCAGCGCCGGCGCGATCGCCCCGGTGAAATGACTGCCGGGGAATGCGACGACGACGTACTCCACTGGTCCCACAGCCACGGGCGTTTCCTCTCCTGAAGGATGGAATGCCAGCAGCATAACTTCGGTCATTTAGTGCCGCACTATGACAATCCGCCCGTGGCGGCGACCTCTGTGGGAGCCACGGGCAGAGAACGACGGGGGTGACCCCGGTTGCCTTGACGCTGGTCCACACGGCCGTACCTGCGGTGAGCCCCCGTTCGGCGGCTGCTTCGGGGGTGACCTCGGCGACCGGATCCGTCGTCTCGGCGGAGATGATCACCACTCGGAGCCTGCTGCCGACGGCCGTCGGTCGCGGACCGTGCCCGGCCAGACGTGACGGGGCTGCCCTCGGGCCTGTCGCCGCGTACGGAGACGGCCTCCGAGGTGATGATCGCGAGGCCCTGCTTCCCTTCCGTTACGTCGTCGGCGGCAACGAGCCGGCCGCCGTCCGCGAGCGCGAGAATCCCCTCGGGCGCGCCGGTACCGGGCCAGGCGTTGCGCCCGAGCATCCGCGCCTTCCACGGCGACCAATGGGCAAGGTGGCCGGCGCCGGGCCCGTCGAGCCACGGCTGCGCGTCGCGGCGGGTTGTATCGGGGAAGCCCCCAGCGGACGCGTACCGCCCGCCCACTCGCACAGGACCGTATGTGCGACAAGATATTCGGAATGATCTCGCAACTGCAATGCAGGCAGCAGATCCACGGAGCACATGCCAGCCGGAGTCGAGGAAACACCAAGGTCTTGACGGATCCCCGACTACGCCACTGTCCGTACTGGATCAAGCGCGTTGGGAGAGGGCAAGGTCACAGGCGGTCCCCCTGCTGCTCATCTGAGCCTTCGCCTAGCATCCAGGCATGACGGTCCTGCCTGCTGACGGGCTTTCGTTGGCCGCCGAGTTCCCTGATCCAGCCCATGAGCAGTGGCAGAGCCTTGTCGAAGGTGTGCTGCGCAAGTCGGGCAAGGATGTTGCGGGTTCGGCCGCCGAGGAAGCATTGTCCACCACGGTGGAGGACGGGCTCATCACCCGCCCTCTCTACACCTCGCGCGATGACGCGCCCGATGCCGGATATCCGGGCGTCGCTCCCTTCACCCGCGGCAGCAAGGCCGCGGGGAACGCGGCGGGCGGCTGGGACGTGAGGCAGCGGCACAGCCTGACGGATCCGGCCCGGCTCAACGAGGCCGTGCTCGCGGACCTGGAGAACGGTGTCACGTCGCTGTGGCTGACCGTCGGCGGTACCGCGGGTGTACCGGTGTCCGGTCTGGCGCGGGCGCTGGACGGTGTCTACCTCGATCTGGCTCCCCTCGCGCTCGACGCGGGCGGTGAACTCGACGCCGCGGCAACGGAACTGATCCGGCTGTATCAGGCGCGCGGGGTTGCCGCGGCATCGGTGCGCGGCAGTCTCGGCGCGGATCCGCTGGGGCAGGCGGCGCGCAGCGGCGATGCTCCGGATCTTACGGCCGCCGTGCACTGGGCGGAGCGGTGCGCGAAGGAGTACCCCGGGCTGCGGGCACTGACGGTGGACGCGCTGCCGTACCACGAGGCCGGTGGCTCGGCCGCCCAGGAACTGGGCAGTTCGCTGGCCACAGGTGTGGCCTATCTGAGGGCGCTGACCGGGGCGGGGCTCTCCGTCGAGGCGGCCTGCGCGCAGGTGGAGTTCCGGTACGCCGCGACGGCCGACCAGTTCCTGACCATCGCCAAGCTGCGGGCGGCACGCCGGCTGTGGGCGCGGGTGGCCGAGGTGTGCGGGGCTCCGGGCGCCGGTGCGCAGCGTCAGCATGCGGTGACGTCGCCGGTGATGATGACGCGGCGCGATCCGTGGGTGAACATGCTGCGGACGACGCTGGCGTGTCTGGGCGCGGGAGTCGGCGGGGCCGACTCCGTCACCGTGCTGCCGTTCGATCACGCGCTGGGTCTGCCGGACGCGTTCGCCCGGCGCATCGCCCGCAATACGTCGACGATCCTGCTGGAGGAGTCGCATCTGGCCCGGGTCATCGACCCGGCCGGCGGCTCGTGGTACGTGGAGCGAATGACCGCCGAACTCGCCGACGCGGCCTGGGCGTTCTTCCAGGAGATCGAGCGGGCGGGCGGCCAGGCCGCGGCGCTGGGCTCCGGCCTGGTCGGTGAGCGGCTGGCAGCCACCTGGGCGGCGCGCAGCAAGGATCTGGCGCGGCGCAAGGAGCCGATCACCGGGGTCAGCGAGTTCCCGCAGCTGGCGGAGCGTCCGGTGGAGCGCGAGACCGCTCCCGGCACCGGTGACGCGTCGGCCGGCCTGCCCGTGGTCCGTCGTGACGAGGCGTTCGAAGCGCTGCGCGCGCGGTCGGACGCCCATCTGGCGGCGACGGGCAGCCGCCCGCGGGTGTTCCTCGCCGCGCTCGGACCCGCGTCGGCGCACACCGCGCGGGCCACGTTCGCCGCCAACCTGTTCCAGGCGGGCGGGATCGAGCCCGTGCACGACCCGGTGTCGGTGGACGCGTCGACTGCCGCCGGAGCCTTCGCCGCCAGTGGGGCAGGTGTGGCGGTGCTCTGTTCCGGCGACGCGCTCTACGCCGAGCGGGCCGGTGCCGTGGCCTCGGCGCTGCGCGCGGCCGGTGCGCAGCGGGTGTTCCTCGCGGGCCGGCCCGCCGAGTATCCCGATGTCGACGCGTACGTCTTCGCGGGCTGCGATGTGGTGGCCGTGCTCTCCTCCGTTCTCGACCGTATGGGTGTGGCGTAATGCGGATCCCCGACTTCTCCGACATCGAACTCGGGCCGGGCACCGGCGCCGAGGGGTCCGAGGACCAGTGGCGCACAGCGGTGAAGGAGTCCATCGGCGGCCCCGAAGGCGATCTGTTGTGGGAAACGCCGGAGGGCATCTCGGTCAAGCCGCTGTACACCGGGCGTGACCTGGAAGGGCTCGACTTCCTCGGCACGTACCCGGGTATGGCCCCGTATCTGCGCGGTCCCTACCCGACGATGTACGTCAACCAGCCCTGGACGATCCGCCAGTACGCGGGCTTCTCCACGGCCGAGGAGTCCAACGCCTTCTACCGCCGCAACCTCGCGGCCGGGCAGAAGGGACTCTCCGTCGCCTTCGACCTGCCGACCCACCGCGGCTACGACAGCGACCACCCGCGGGTGACCGGCGATGTCGGCATGGCGGGCGTGGCGATCGACTCGATCTACGACATGCGCCAGCTGTTCGACGGCATTCCGCTGGACCGTATGACGGTGTCGATGACGATGAACGGCGCGGTTCTCCCCGTACTCGCGCTGTACATCGTGGCCGCCGAGGAGCAGGGCGTACCGCCCGAGAAGCTGGCCGGGACCATTCAGAACGACATCCTCAAGGAGTTCATGGTCCGTAACACCTACATCTATCCGCCGAAGCCCTCGATGCGGATCATCTCCGACATCTTCGCCTACACCTCGCAGAAGATGCCGCGCTACAACTCGATCTCCATCTCCGGCTATCACATCCAGGAAGCGGGTGCGACGGCCGATCTGGAGCTGGCGTACACCCTCGCGGACGGGGTGGAGTATCTGCGGGCCGGGCGGGACGCCGGTCTCGATGTCGACGCGTTCGCACCGCGGCTGTCCTTCTTCTGGGCCATCGGCATGAACTTCTTCATGGAGATCGCGAAGTTGCGGGCGGCCCGGCTGCTCTGGGCGAAGCTGGTCAAGGAGTTCGAGCCGAAGAACGCCAAGTCTCTTTCGCTGCGCACCCATTCGCAGACATCGGGATGGTCGCTCACCGCGCAGGACGTGTTCAACAACGTCACGCGGACCTGTGTGGAGGCGATGGCCGCCACTCAGGGGCACACCCAGTCGCTGCACACCAACGCCCTCGACGAGGCCCTCGCGCTGCCGACGGACTTCTCGGCGCGGATCGCCCGGAACACCCAGCTGCTGCTGCAGCAGGAGTCGGGTACCGGCCGGGTCATCGACCCGTGGGGTGGCAGCGCGTACGTGGAGAAGCTGACGTACGACCTGGCGCGACGGGCCTGGCAGCACATCGAGGAGGTCGAGGCGGCGGGCGGGATGGCGCAGGCCATCGATGCGGGCATCCCGAAGCTCCGGGTGGAGGAGGCTGCGGCCCGTACGCAGGCCCGGATCGACTCCGGGCGGCAGCCGGTGATCGGGGTCAACAAGTACCGGGTGGAGACCGATGAGCAGATCGATGTGCTCAAGGTCGACAACTCCTCGGTGCGATCCCAGCAGATCGAGAAGCTGCGGCGGCTGCGCGCGGAGCGCGACGAGGGGGCCTGCCAGGCGTCGCTGCGAGCACTGACGGCGGCTGCCGAGCGTGGTCCCGGCCCGGGCCTCGACGGCAATCTGCTGGCGCTCGCGGTCGACGCGGCCCGCGCGATGGCCACGGTCGGCGAGATCTCGGACGCACTGGAGAAGGTGTACGGGAGGCACGCGGGCCAGATCCGTACGATCTCCGGTGTGTACCGCAACGAGGCTGGGGAGTCACCTTCCGTGGACCGTACCCGGACGCTGGTCGACCGGTTCGAGGAGGCGGAGGGGCGCCGTCCGCGCATCCTGGTCGCCAAGATGGGCCAGGACGGCCACGACCGGGGTCAGAAGGTGATCTCCACGGCCTTCGCCGACCTGGGCTTCGACGTCGACGTCGGCCCGCTGTTCCAGACGCCGGCGGAGGTGGCGCGGCAGGCGGTCGAGGCGGACGTTCACATCGTGGGTGTCTCCTCGCTGGCGGCCGGGCATCTCACTCTCGTGCCGGCGCTCCGTGAGGAGCTGGCCGCCGAGGGCCGCGACGACATCATGATCGTCGTGGGCGGGGTGATCCCGCCGCAGGACGTCGAGGCGCTGCACGAGGCGGGTGCGACGGCCGTGTTCCCGCCCGGCACGGTGATCCCCGACGCCGCCTTCGATCTGGTGACGCGGCTCGGTGCCGCGCTCGGCCATGAGCTGTGAGCCGCTGACCCGATGGCTCCGACGATCGATATCGACAGCTATGTGAAGGGAGTGCTCGACGGGAAGCGGGCGCACATCGCGCGCGCCATCACTCTCGTCGAGTCCACCCGCCCCGATCACCGGGCGCTGGCCCAGCAGTTGCTCCGCGAGCTGCTGCCGCAGTCCGGTAACGCCCGGCGCATCGGCATCAGCGGGGTGCCCGGGGTCGGGAAGTCCACGTTCATCGACGCGCTCGGCACAATGCTCACCGGGCTCGGGCATCGGGTCGCGGTGCTGGCGGTCGATCCGTCCTCCAGCCGCACCGGCGGCTCCATCCTGGGCGACAAGACCAGGATGGAGCGGCTCGCGGTCGATCCGGCGGCGTTCGTACGCCCCTCCCCCACCGCCGGGACACTGGGCGGGGTGGCCAAGGCGACCCGGGAGTCCATCGTGGTGATGGAAGCCGCAGGTTACGACGTGGTGCTGGTGGAGACGGTCGGCGTGGGCCAGTCGGAGACGGCCGTGGCCCAGATGGTCGACACGTTTCTGCTGCTCACGCTGGCCCGTACCGGCGATCAGCTGCAGGGCATCAAGAAGGGTGTCCTGGAGTTGGCGGACGCCATCGCGGTGAACAAGGCCGACGGTCCGCACGAGCGGGACGCGCGTGCGGCGGCCCGTGAACTGGCGGGCGCCCTGCGGCTGATGCACGCGGCCGACGCGGCGTGGACTCCCCCGGTGCTGACGTGCAGCGCCCGTGAGTCGACCGGTCTCGACACGTTGTGGGAGCGGCTGGAGCAGCACCGTGCGCTGCTGGACTCGACGGGGCGGCTCGCCGCGAAGCGGCGCGAGCAGCAGGTCGACTGGACCTGGACGATGGTGCGGGACGAGCTGCTGGACAGTCTGCGCAGCCATCCGGAAGTCCGCACCCTCACGCCGGCTCTCGAACAGCGCGTGCGCGACGGCGAGTTGACGGCAACACTCGCCGCCGAGGAGATCCTCGCCGCGTTCCGGGGCGAGGCGCGCAACGGCTGATCCGCGGTTCTTCGTCCCTCACCCCGCCGTGCGGTGTCGGGACCGCAGATGCGGGCGATCCTGAACGAGGCGCACGTGCTCGGCGGCTGAGCGCGGGCGAGCAGGTCAAGGGCGGTGGCTGCGGGGCGGCCACCGCCTCTCCTGTATTCCCGGCGCGTTTCGCGTCCGGCGGGTGGTACAGTGCTAATGGCACGTGTGTACGCCCGCAGTTTCGGGCGCCGGTGCCAGTTCTCCTTTCTGAGCTGTTCCGCCCGTTCTTTCCCGGTCGGCGGCGCAGCCTTCCGCACCACCTTCTTTCATTCCGGTACGGACTTTCCTGCCCGTCGTCCGGGGCGTGATCGCACCGCCCCTCACACCCGCCGGGCCCCTCATTCGCCATGTCCGCGAAAGGACCACCCCGCATGACCACCACACTCGAACGCCCCCTCGACCAGCAACCGACCCTCACCACCGTCACCGGTGTCCTGGACATCACGCGCCAGGGGCACGGCGCCCTGCGCACCGACCGCGGCCACCCGTCCCCCGGCGACGTGCAGGTGTCCGCCGCCCTCGTCCGCCGGTACGGCCTGCGCAGGGGCGATCTCGTCGAGGGTCCCTGCGACCGGGCCCGCTCCCTCGCAGCGGTCGAGCGCGTGAACGGACGCACCCCGCAGGCGCTGCGCAACCGGCCGCACTTCGCCGATCTCACCCCGCTCCACCCCCGGCAGCGGCTGCGCCTGGAGACGTCCGGCGGCAGTCCGGCGACACGCGTCGTCGATCTCGTCGCCCCGGTCGGCAAGGGGCAGCGCGGGCTCATCGTCGCCCCGCCCAGGACCGGAAAGACCGTGCTGCTGCAGCAGATCGCCGCCGCCGTCGCGGCCAACCACCCCGAGTGCCATCTGATGGTGGTGCTGCTCGACGAACGCCCCGAGGAGGTCACCGACATGCGCCGCTCCGTGCGGGGTGACGTGCTCGCGTCGACCTTCGACCGGCCCGCGAAGGAGCACATCGCACTCGCCGGACTCGCGGTGGAGCGTGCGAAGCGGCTCGTCGAGCAGGGGCAGGACGTCGTGATCCTGCTCGACTCGCTGACCCGGCTCTGCCGGGCCCACAACAACGCCGCCACCGCCGGTGGCCGCACCCTCAGCGGTGGCGTCGACGCCACCGCCCTGCTCGGCCCCAAGCAGCTCTTCGGCGCCGCCCGGCTCACCGAGGAGGGCGGCTCGCTGACCATCCTCGCCACGGCGTTGGTGGACACCGGTTCCCGCGCCGACGACTTCTTCTTCGAAGAGCTCAAGAGCACCGGGAACATGGAACTCCGGCTGGACCGCACACTGGCGGACAAGCGGGTCTACCCCGCCGTGCACATTCCGCAGTCCGGCACCCGCCGCGAGGAACTGCTGCTCCCCGCCGCCGAACTGGCCGCCGTCCGAGGTCTCCGGCGCGCACTGCACACCCGGGACGCGCAGGCGACCCTCGAAGTGCTGCTGGACAGGATCCGGCAGACCCCCGACAACGCGACATTCCTCCGCCGCATCCACGGCACCGTCCCCGCTGCCTGAACCTTCCCGGCGGAACAGAACCCCTCGGCATAGCATGACGTGTTCACGTATCAGCACAGGGAGAGCAGGCACATGGAATTCCGCCGACTCGGCCGCAGCGGTCTGACGATCAGTGAGATCGCTTACGGGAATTGGATCACCCACGGCTCCCAGGTGAAGGAGGACGCGGCCGTCGCCTGTATCCGCGCCGCCCTGGACGCCGGAATCACCACCTTCGACACGGCAGACGTCTACGCCGAGACCCGCGCCGAGGCCGTCCTCGGCCGGGCGCTCAAGGACCAGCGCCGCGAGAGCATCGAGGTGTTCACCAAGGTCTACTTCCCGACCTGCCCGGGGCAGAACGACCGCGGCCTGGGCCGCAAGCACATCCTCGAATCGATCGACAACTCCCTGCGCCGGCTGCAGACCGACTACGTGGACCTGTACCAGGCCCACCGCTACGACCACTCCACGCCGCTGGAGGAGACCATGGAGGCGTTCGCCGACGTGGTCCGCTCCGGCAAGGCCCTCTACATCGGCGTCTCCGAGTGGACGGCCGACCAGCTGCGCGCCGGACACCGGCTGGCCCGCGAGCTGAACGTTCCGTTCATCTCCAACCAGCCGCAGTACTCGGCGCTGTGGCGGGTCATCGAGGCCGAAGTGGTGCCCGCCTCCGAGGAGCTCGGCATCGGTCAGATCGTCTGGTCGCCGATCGCCCAGGGCGTGCTGACCGGCAAGTACAAGCCGGGGGCGCAGCCTCCGGCCGGCTCTCGGGCGACCGACGAGAAGGGTGGTGCGGACTTTGTCGCCGGGTGGCTCCGCGACGACGTCCTGGAGCGCGTCCAGCAGCTGCGGCCGCTCGCCGACGAAGCCGGTCTGAGCCTTGCCCAGCTGGCCGTCGCCTGGGTGCTGCAGAACTCCAACGTCTCCGCCGCGATCATCGGCGCCTCCCGGCCCGAGCAGGTCACGGAGAACGCGAAGGCGGCGGGCGTGACGTTCGACGCGGACCTCCTCAAGGCCATCGACGACGTACTGGAGCCGGTGGTGGAACGGAACCCGGCGCTGACCGCGGGCCACGGGGGCAACGACTGAGTCGACCGGTCACCCGCGACGGGGAGGGCCGGGCACACCGTCCGGGTGGCCCTGCCCGCCCCGTACGGGGCGTTCCGACGGCGTGTCGGCGTGCGCCCCCGGTCACAAAGTGCTGGTCCCATGGGTCACTCGTACGACACTGCGCGTCGGAGGAATGTGACCGGACCCGCTGAGGAAATCCGAAATCAGCCGCGGGCGGTCATCGACGCCGTGTGCTCACGGACCTGTGCCGGCGTGAGGTAGGCGTTCGTGTACTCGAAGTCGCGCAGCGTGGCGGGATGCCTGGCCTGGAATCCGGTGCGTACGAAGTCGTCACCGGCGATCGCATTGAGCATCCAGTTGGTCATGACGCGGGCCTTGGCCACATTGGTGCGCAGCGCCGACCAGTGATAGCCACGGGCCACGGCCTGCGCGGCGATGCCGTGCATCTCGATGCCGAGCGGCTTGGAGACCGCGTCCTTGCCGCCGAGGTCCACGACGAGCCCGAGGTCCCTGTGGACGTACGGCTTCAGCGGCTGGTGGCGCAGAGTCGCGATCAGGTTGTCGGCGAGCCTGCGTCCCTGGCGCATGGCGTGCTGCGCGGTGGGCGGGCAGACCGCGCCGTCGCCCTTGACCAGGTCCGGTACGGCGGCGGCGTCGCCGAGCGCGAAGACGCCGTCGAACCCCGGCAGGGTCATCTCGGGTGTTACTGCCAGCCGGCCTCGCACCGTTTCGGCGTCGAAGGTGGCGACCAGGGGGCTCGCGGTGACGCCGGCCGTCCAGATCAGTGTGCGGCAGGGCAGTACGCGGCCGTCGGTGAGCGTCACCTTGTCCGGTCCGGCTTCGGCGACGGAGACGCCGAGCGATACTTCGATGCCGCGCTCGCGCAGGACTGCCAGGGCGCTGAGTCCGAGCTTGTCCCCCAGCTCGGGCATCAGCTTCGGAGCGATGTCGACCAGGTGCCACTTGATGAGCTTCGGGTCGAGCCGGGGGTATTGCCGGACGGCGTTCATGGTGAGCCGCTGCAGACACGCCGCGGTCTCGGTGCCCGCGTAGCCGCCGCCGACCACCACGAACTGCAGCCGGGAGGCCCGTTCGTCCTCGTCGTGGCTGGCGTCCGCCAGGTCGAGCTGGGCGATCACATGGTCGCGTACGTACGCGGCCTCGGCCAGCGTCTTCATGCCGCGGGCGTTGTCGAGCAGCCCGGGGATGTCGAACGTACGGGTGACGCTGCCGGGGGCGAGGACGATGTAGTCGTACGGTTCGTCGACGATCTCGTCGGTGATCTTGCGGATGACGCAGACCTTCGCCTTCGGGTCCACGCCGATCGCTCCGCCGGGGATGATCCGGGTGCGGTACCGACGGCTGCGGCGCAGCGACAGCGCGACGGACTGTGGGGTGAGGACGCCCGCGGCCACCTGGGGCAGCAGTGGCAGGTAGAGCTGGTAAGAGAACGGGGCGACGAGCGCGATGTCCGCCTCGCCGAGGTTGAGTCCGCGCTCCAGACGGCGTACGCACTCGACCCCGGCAAATCCGGCGCCGACGACGAGAATCCTGGATCGTGCCACGGTGTTCGTCCCTTCTCGGGTCTGCGCGGTGGCCCGTACTCCTGCCCGGTCACACGCGCCCATCACCCCACATCCTCACGAACCGCGTCCGACTTCGCCCGCTGAGGGCGGCGGAACGGACGACGGCAGGGAGTCAGCGGGTCAGCAGGGTGAGGGCTGTGCACGTGCCGCTGACCGCGCCTGCGGTGACGACGGCGGTCGCGACGCAGCGTGCTCTGAGCGCGCGGTAGCGGTCGTTGTACTCGCCGCGCAGTTCGATGGCGCGGGCCGAGATCCGGGACAGCATCGCCCGGGATGCGGCAATCCGGTCCGCCGTGTAGACGCGTTCCACTTCCTCACACTGGGCCGTGGTGAGCCAGGGCAGCTCGCCGGTGAACCGGGCAGCCCGTCTGCGCGCCTCCTCGACCTCGGTGTTCCACAGCAGGTAGCCCTCCATCTGTGCCAGGCCGCGGGCGGTGCTTTCCTTGTCGTCGTCCATTTGTCCTCCTTTTACCGGGACTCCGTCATGCCGGGTTCTGCCCCGGACCCCCGGGGGCGGTGTGCGGGCGGTTCTGCGCCTCGCCGAGGGTGCGTACGGCGGGGTGGTGCAGGTCGAACGCCGGGGATTCGGAGCGGATCCGTGGCAGCGTGAGGAAGTTGTGCCGCGGTGGCGGGCAGGAGGTTGCCCACTCCAGCGAACGGCCGTAGCCCCACGGGTCGTCGACCCCGACCGGCTTGCCGTACTTGGCGGTCTTCCACACGTTGTAGAAGAACGGCAGCAGCGACAGTCCGAGGAGGAAGGAGGAGATGGTCGAGATGGTGTTCAGCGCGGTGAACCCGTCGGCGGCGAGGTAGTCCGCGTAACGGCGCGGCATGCCCTCCGCGCCGAGCCAGTGCTGCACCAGGAACGTGCCGTGGAAGCCCACGAACAGCGTCCAG
The DNA here is from genome assembly GCF_053599875.1 of Streptomyces sp. NPDC005151. Lineage (NCBI taxonomy): Bacteria > Bacillati > Actinomycetota > Actinomycetes > Kitasatosporales > Streptomycetaceae > Streptomyces > Streptomyces sp. NPDC005151. The sequence goes on from NZ_JBSFYR010000102.1 coordinate 19,664, forward strand.
AACGTGATCTTGCCGAGCCGCTCGTCCAGCATCTTGCCGGTGAACTTCGGCCACCAGAAGTGGAATCCGGCGAACATCGCGAAGACCACGGTGCCGAAGACGACGTAGTGGAAGTGCGCGACGACGAAGTACGAGTCCGAGACGTGGAAGTCCATCGGCGGCGAAGCCAGGATGACGCCGGTCAGACCACCGAAAAGGAAGGTCACCAGAAAACCGATGGACCAGAGCATCGGTGTCTCGAAGGAAAGCGATCCCTTCCACATCGTGCCGATCCAGTTGAAGAACTTCACACCGGTCGGCACCGCGATCAGGAACGTCACGAACGAGAAGAACGGCAACAGCACACCACCGGTGACGAACATGTGGTGCGCCCACACGGTTGCCGAGAGGCCCGCGATGGAGATGGTGGCGCTGATCAGACCGACGTACCCGAAGACCGGTTTACGGCTGAAGACGGGGATGATCTCGGTGACGATGCCGAAGAACGGCAGAGCGATGATGTACACCTCCGGATGGCCGAAGAACCAGAAGAGGTGCTGCCAGAGCAGTGCGCCGCCATTGGCCGCCTCGAAGACCCGCGCCCCGAACTTGCGGTCCGCCTCCAGCACCAGAAGGGCCGCTGCCAGCACCGGGAAGGCCAGCAGGACCAGCACGGCGGTCAGCAGGACGTTCCACACGAAGATCGGCATCCGGAACATCGTCATGCCCGGTGCGCGCAGGCAGATGATCGTGGTGATGAAGTTGACCGAACCGAGGATCGTGCCGAATCCGGAGAAGGCCAGGCCCATGATCCACATATCGCTGCCGATGCTGGGCGAATGGACTGCATCGGTCAGCGGGGAGTAGGCGAACCAGCCGAAGTCCGCCGCCCCCGCCGGAGTCAGGAAGCCGGCCACCGCGATGATCGAGCCGAAAAGATACAGCCAGTAAGCGAACATGTTCAGCCGCGGGAACGCTACGTCGGGTGCACCGATCTGCAACGGCATGATCCAGTTCGTGAACCCGGCGAACAGCGGCGTCGCGAACATCAACAGCATGATCGTGCCGTGAATCGTGAACAACTGGTTGAACTGCTCGTTCGAGATGAGCTGATTGCCGGGGCGGGCCAGCTCGGCGCGCATGATGAGTGCCATCACGCCGCCGACGACGAAGAACGCGAACGAGGTGACCAGGTACAACGTTCCGATCGTCTTGTGATCGGTGGTGGTCATCCACTTGACGACGACATTGCCCGGTTCCTTGCTCCGTACCGGCAGTTCGTTCGCGTACGACTCCTCTGTCTCGTCCGCCCCAGCTGTGCCCATCGTCGTCACTACGACGCTCCTTCGATCGGTCCTTCGCGGGTGGACTCGGCACCCGGCGGGGCACCGCTCCCACCGGGGCGGCCGGCAGGTCCCCCGGCGCGTCGCGCCAGTTTCCTGGTGCAGCAAACCAGCCCCGGGACCGACGTGGGCTGCCCGGCGCCCGCCATGGCGTGACATTCACCCATCAGGGTGTGCTGACCCGCCGCGGTGTCCGGTCCGGATCAGCCATGGGCTCGGCGGTACCAAGGGGCGGCCGGGGCGTTCGCTGCCGTGCGCGCTCCGGCATCCGGCGACACGGGCGTCACCGTCGGCGGGGCCCGGTGCCGTCGACGTCACGCGTCCCCAACTCAGCTTCCCTGAGCATCGCTTGCGGTGCACACGGTCCCGTGAACCGCCGTGCTCACTCCGCGGCCGGGCGGCCCTCCTCGAGAAGCAGCGCCGTACCGAAATCCGTGAGGCGGGCCGCGATGTCCGTCCGCTCGCCGAGGCGCCCCGTGCGTTCCACGTTGTTGACCATGGTGAGCATCGCGTTCACGACGATCTTCACCTCCGCCGCATCGAGACCCGGCCGGACCTCGTCGAGCAGGCGGACCCACAGCGCCGGACAGTCCCGCTGCGTCTGCCGCGCCGCCTTGCGCTCCTTCCCCGGGAGCTGGTCCGGCTCCCCGACCAGCACACCGATCAAGTGACGTTGGTTCAGGGCGAATTCGATGCACGAGCGGAGCAGCCCGTCCACGCTCTCGCGCGGGCCGGTGGCGTTCGCGAGCGCCTGTGCGGTACCGGCCCTGCGCTGCTTCTCGCCGCGCACCACGGCGGCGACGAGCAGATCGGTCTTGCTCGGGAAGTGCTTGTAGATGCTGGGCCCGGAGGCGCCCGCCGCCTCGCCGATGTCCGTACCCGAGCCCATCGGGCCACAGCCCACGACGCCGATTCTGCCGAACTCGCGCATGCTCATGCTCGTGTGTCGTCCCTCAAGGCAGCCCTCGGCGCCGTACGGGTCCGGGGCATCCGGTTGTCTCGGGGAGCGGTCTACTGCCATTCGGCATACGCGCCGGGGTCGCAGAGTTCGAGGACGATCTCGCCCGTCTCCGGGGCGGCTTCCGCCACGGGGCGCACCCGCGCGCCAACGTGCACCAGGTGCGGCGCGGCGCCCACGACACGGCACCGGAATACGAAGCCTTCGGGCAGCCGGACGAGGGACTCGTTGCGTGCTGCCTCTGTGTAGCGGTGCACCACACTGGTCCGCACGACGACGCCGAGGCCGTCACTGCGGACGGAATCCAGATCGCTCGACGCGCACACAGGACACAGAAGCCGCCTGAAGGACGCGGTGCCGCACCAGCGGCAGTGCTGATAGATCAGTCCGGCTTCACCCTGCGCCGTCGGTGCGGCATCGATCGCTGAAACGGAATGGGACACGTCTCGACCCCCTGAACTCGGCTCGGTGCGTCAGCGTCGTGGCTCGACACAGACGCAGACGCACGATATGGCACTGAGTGCCGAGACGTAAAGGTACTGAGTTCCTTCTCTGCGGTCAGTCCTCGGCGAGAGCCGACTCGACCCTCTGCACCACACGCCACATCGGCGTGCCCTTGGAGGCGACCACCACGACGACCTCGTCGTCGTCCGCGGTCAGCCCTGCGGCGCCCACGGCCTTCGCCCCCCAGACTTCCTGTACGACACCGAGGGCATGGTCCACCGCGGCCTCGGCGTCACCCTCACCACCCGAACGCAGCCACGAGCGCAGGCCGTTGTTGTGCGCGGCAACCACGGCAGCGGCGATCACCTCGGCGTGCAGCGGGCCGTCCGGCGTGCCGACGTAGCGGCCCCGCAGGTATTCGGCCAGCGTCCGTTCGTAGCGGCGCACCACGGACAACTCGTAGGTGCGCAGGCCGGGAACCTCCCGCGTGAGGTGATAGCGCTGGACCGAGAACTCCGGATTCGCCGCATACATCCGCAGGACGAGCCGGGCCGCATCGCACACCGTGCCCACCGGGTCGCCCTCGTCGGCCGCCTCCAGGAGCGCGGTCATGTCGGCGAGACAGCGCTCGTGGTCGGGGAAGACCACGTCCTCCTTGGAGGGGAAGTACCGGAAGAACGAACGCCGTCCGACCCCGGCCCGCGCAACGATGTCGTCCACGGTGGTCCGCTCGAAGCCCCGTTCCAGGAAGAGCTGGAACGCCGCCTCGGCGAGCACCTCCCGCATGGGCGGTTTCTTCACTGGTCTGCGCACCTCGGTCATGCCGGGAACCTAACACCAATACCGGCCATTCGACACTACGTACCTTTACAGAGGGTACTGAGTTCCATAAGATCATTCCAGGACCCACACCCAGGTAGGAGAGCCGGCGTGAGCTTGAGGATCGTTGTCTGTGTGAAGTATGTGCCCGACGCCACCGGTGACCGGCACTTCGCCGATGACCTGACGCTGGACCGTGAGGATGTCGACGGTCTGTTGTCGGAGCTCGACGAGTACGCGGTGGAGCAGGCGCTGCAGATCGCCGATGAGGCGGATGACGCGGAGATCACTGTGGTGACGGTGGGTCCGGAGGATGCCAAGGACGCGTTGCGCAAGGCGCTGTCGATGGGTGCGGACAAGGCCGTTCATGTCGAGGACGACGATCTGCACGGTACGGATGTGATCGGTACGTCGCTGGTGCTGGCGAAGGCGGTCGAGAAGACGGGTTACGACCTGGTGATCTGCGGTATGGCGTCGACGGACGGCACGATGGGTGTGCTGCCGGCGGTGCTGGCGGAGCGGTTGGGTGTTCCGCAGGTCACGCTGCTGTCCGAGGTGAAGGTCGAGGGCGGCACGGTGACCGGGCGTCGGGACGGTGACAGTGCCAGTGAGCAGCTGCAGGCGTCGCTGCCGGCGGTGGTGTCGGTGACGGACCAGTCCGGTGAGGCCCGGTATCCGTCGTTCAAGGGGATCATGGCGGCGAAGAAGAAGCCGGTTCAGTCCCTGGACCTGGAGGACCTGGAGATCGAGGCGGACGAGGTCGGTCTGGCGGGTGCGTGGACCGCGGTGGATTCCGCGGCGCAGCGTCCGGCCCGCACGGCGGGCACGATCGTCAAGGACGAGGGCGAGGGCGGCAAGCAGCTCGCCGCCTTCCTTGCGGGTCAGAAGTTCATCTAGACGCTGCCGGTCGGGCCGGACGTTTCACCTGAGGCCTTGTCGGGCCCCGCATATCCCTCTCACCCTCGTTTCCGCAGGAGATTGAAGTCCCATGGCTGAAGTTCTCGTCTATGTCGACCACGTGGACGGTGCCGTCCGCAAGCCCACTCTGGAGCTGCTGACGCTGGCCCGCCGGATCGGTGACCCGGTCGCGGTCGCGCTGGGCAGTGGTGCGGCCGGCACCGCGGCGGTGCTCGCCGAGCACGGTGCGGTCAAGGTCCTGACCGCCGAGGCGCCGGAGTTCGCCGATTACCTGGTCGTGCCGAAGGTCGACGCGCTGCAGGCCGCGTTCGATGCGGTGTCCCCGGCCGCGGTACTGGTCCCGTCCTCCGCGGAGGGCAAGGAGATCGCGGCCCGGCTCGCGGTCCGGATCGGGTCCGGGATCATCACGGACGCCGTCGACCTGGAGGCCGGTGAGCTGGGTCCGGTCGCCACCCAGTCCGCGTTCGCCGCGTCGTTCACGACCAAGTCCCGTGTCTCGCGGGGCACCCCGGTCATCACGGTCAAGCCGAACTCGGCGCCCGTCGAGCCGGCCCCCGCCGCCGGTGCGGTCGAGACCCTGCCGGTCACGTTCTCCGCGCAGGCCACCGGCACGAAGGTCCTCTCCCGCACCCCGCGCGAGTCGACCGGGCGCCCGGAGCTGACCGAGGCCGCGATCGTGGTCTCCGGCGGCCGTGGTGTCAACGGTGCGGAGAACTTCCACATCATCGAGGCGCTCGCCGACTCCCTCGGCGCGGCCGTGGGTGCCTCGCGTGCCGCGGTCGACGCCGGCTGGTACCCGCACTCCAGCCAGGTCGGCCAGACCGGCAAGTCCGTCTCCCCGCAGCTCTACATCGCCTCCGGTATCTCCGGCGCGATCCAGCACCGGGCCGGCATGCAGACCTCCAAGACCATCGTCGCGATCAACAAGGACGCCGAGGCCCCGATCTTCGACCTCGTCGACTACGGCATCGTCGGCGACCTCTTCCAGGTCGTCCCCCAGCTCACCGAAGAGGTCAACTCCCGCAAGGGCTGACCTGTCGGGGGCTGTACCGTTCCTTGGCAGTGAGCGGAAGTGAGTCCGCGCACTGGCGCGCCCCGAACGGTCTTGGGCGCACTGGTCGTCCGCTTTCACCTCCGGGCG
>NZ_JBSFYR010000103.1:0-25258 GCF_053599875.1 Streptomyces sp. NPDC005151
CTCCCCGAACCAGGCACCCGGCAGCCACCAACGGCCACCGGGCACCCAAACACGTCCACACCTACCCTGACCTGCTGCTATTTACGCGTCAGAGGCTGTTTTCGTAGGACGAACGGCACAGGGCACCAGGCTTGTCCGGCCTTCTCTGAGACGCCCAGAATCTCCGTCATGAATCACTCGGGAAAAGTCGATCAGGACGACATCATGCGGGCGCGGAATGTACTGCTCGCGTCGGGACGCCGCACTCCACGCGAGGAAGTCGACGCCTACCGGGTGCTCGCCCAGGTCAGTCCCGCCTCCTACCTGCCCCGCCTGGTCAAGGCCCTGCAGCGCCTGAGTTACGACTCCGGCTCCGGCCAACGGCATGCGGCCTGTCTCGCGTTGAGCGAGGAGGCGGTGGCCGCGGCGCGGGCCATCGATGCGGCCGAACTTACCCGTGCGGATCTTCTGTACGGGGCACTCGACACGTGCCAGAGAGAGCTGTACAGCCTGGGCCGACGCGCCGAAGGGCTCGCCATGCGCGCCGAGATGCTCTCCATCGGCCGTGCGCAGGCCGAACTGTCCGGAGGCCCCGCGGTCAAGGGGCTGCGTGGCTGGGCTGCCGGTCTCTCCGAGGAAGGCCGGTATGCCGAGGCTGCTGATGCCCTGACCGAGTGGATCGCGGCGATCCTGCCCGACGGGCCCGGCGGTGGGAGTCTCGCCTGGTCACTCCTGGAGTGGATCGCCGCTCTCGATGACGCTGGCCGGTCCGGCGAAGCACTCGCCGCGTTCGAGACACTCGTCAGCATGGAAGCGGTCGAGGCCGCGAACGACCGCGGCCCGATGGCCTGCCACCTCTACTCGCTGATCGGGTACGCGCAGATGCTCCACACCTGTGGCCGAGGCCAACAGGCGGCCGTCGTAAGGCAGGAGGCGCTCGCCTTGCTAACGGAGCTGGCCGCCACCGGTGAGCGCAGGTCCTGGAGCAGCTATCAGGCGTCCTACTGGGCGGTTCTGCTGTCCTGCTCCGGCGCCGACGGCTGGCGGGCCGCGTCCGCCTTTGGGGGCGACGCCCATGCAGTGGTCCCCCGATGCCAAGCGTCGCTACTTCGACAGCCGCATCACTCTGCGCGAAGAGGTGGACGCCCTTGCTCCGCGAGCCGCCGAAGATCCGGACCGACACCTGGCCGAACTGGTCCGGCTGCACCGGGTACTCACCGTCCGCTCCGCTGTCTACTGGGAGCACCGCACGCATCTGTTCGCGGAGCAAGTGCGCTCCCTGTTCGATGACGGGGTGGTCCTTGCCCGCCGGCTGTACCAGCACCACCCGGCATGGGGAGCCCCAGTACTGGCCCAGATCCTGACAGACCGATCGACGTTTCACACCGCCGTCGGCGAGTTCGGGTCCGCCCTCGATGACTTCCGCCAAGCCCTGAGCTACCTGGGGGAGGCTGGCTAACGCGAGTCAGCCGATGTCCGCATCAGGACTCGTGCGCACGGACAGTTCACGCCAGGCTAAGGAGGACCGCCGGTTCCTATTCCGCAACGTTCAATAGCCGGGGCTACCAATAAAACGGGAGCGGTGCGGCGGCCAGGACCTGAAGGGCGTCGAGGCTGAGGCGGGCGGGTGCGCCGGGTCTTCGGGCTGGGCGACGGTGCCGGAGACGCGCAGGAGGTCGCCGGTATCTCGGTCAGCAGTGCGTCCGTGATGCGGGGTCCGCCGTGGTGCAGGCGAACACGGTGTCGGGGACGTCCGGTTCAGCGTCGTCCGCGCTGGCGGGAGAGACGATCAGTTCGAACGCGGCAATGCCCCAGCCGGTGCCGGGGGTGGGGATGGCGTCGACGTAGCCGTCGACGGCGAGGTGCGTCGGGTTCATCAGTTGGCCTCCGCCAGGGTCTCGGTGGAGCGAGGGGCGCGGGTGGTGCGGGCGTGTGCTGGGCGAGGAGCAAGAGCTCGCGGTTGCGCTGCTGCTGGGCGGGGTTGAGTCGCGTGGGCTTCGGTCCGTGCCGGTGCCAGTTTGGGTGAGCGGGGGGCTCGGGGTAGGCGAGGGCGTGGTCGGGGTCGTGCCGCGGGGTCTGCCCGCCCGGCGGCCGTTGATGGACGGCGTCGTGGCGTGTGAGGCGGCCGCCAGGACCGCGCGGCCGGAGTGCTTGCCGTCGTACAGGGCTGCGTCAGCCGCCCTCTGGAGCCGCGTCAGGTCACGTTGGCCGATCACGTCCGGTGTTGCGGCGCCGACCGACGCGGCGACGTCGATCGTGCGGCCGTCGTCCAGGGTGACCGGCGTGTGCAGCATCCGGACCAGCTGCTCCAGGCGCTGCTCGCGTCGGTCGGCAGCCATCCAGGACCACGGCGAACTCTTCTCTGAACTAGAGCCCGCCTCCTTACTGAAGAGAGCCCGCTCGGCCGGGCGGAAAGTCCGGCGCCCTGAGGGGACTGCTTGGGTACGGTCACCGCGGAGGTGAACGCGTGTCCTGGCCGTCTGTGATCATTCTTTCCCCCTCGGAGCGACGCCCGTGGCTTGAAGGGCGCATCCGTTCCTTTGAACTCGTGCCGGATGCTGCGACGGGCGACGAAAGGCTCTGCTGGCACGGGTACTCGTATTGCATAGACCTCTCGGGCGGGATTCTCGCGGACTACGAGCCAGAAGAGCTTGAGGAGGTGACGACCCGGATCGGCGTACCGTACGGGGTCTATGTGTCGTGCGAGTCCATGGACGCGGCCCGGGCTTTCCTTGGTCAGGTTCTGCCTGGCTTCGACGGCCTTGTCGACACCAACCACTTCGAGATCCTGTCGGCCAGCGAGTTCCTCACGCTGATGAAGCGTTACCCACGATGGGACTGGCGCCGCCAACCAAGCACGGATATCCAGTAGAGCGGCTTACGCCGGTTGCGTTGCCGTGCTGATCCGTGTCGCGATCCGGCCGAAACTGGGCATGCCGAGATTGATCACCTTGCGCTGGCGATCTTGTTGCGCGTCCGACTGGGTGAGCTTTTCTGCTCGCTGCTGAGGCTTACTTGGAGCCCTTCGATTTCGCCGAGCCATCCCTCCCGTTCGGCCTCGGCGATGCGAGCGATCAGGTTGTCGCGGATCTCGACCAGGCGATGTCGCTGAGCCGGGTCTGGGCGGAGCATGGAGCATCGGATGTCCCGTTGACCGAACTAACCAGGATGCCTCCGAGGCACTGCTCCGCGGCCGGGTGCTGGACCGGCTCGGGCGGTAGGGGCGGCCAGGGGGCGGCGGTCGGGGCATCCGCCGGTCAGCCGAGTTCCAGGCTGGTGATGCCGAACAGTCCGGTGTGGTCGACGTCCGGCGTCGGACCCGTGTACATGCGGGCTGTCTCGAACGACGGGGTGAGACCCAGCTGTTCGGCGAGTCGCACCGCCGCCGGATTGATGTCGGGTACGTCGACGGCGATCTCCGTCTCCGGTGCAGTGGCGGAGAGCGCACTCACCAGGGCGGCGGCCACCTCGGGCGACGTGGCGTGCAGCGGGCCGATGCGTGACGACGTACGGCACGGGCGCAGCACGGCGAAGCCCTGCACCTCCCCGTCGGCCACGGCGGCGAGAGCGGTGCGCAGGGGGGCGGCGACCCACAGGGCGAGAAAACTGTCGCGCTCGGCGGGGAAGAAGCGGCGGTCGAAGGCGGCCAGCCGGTCGAAGGGGAGCGACCGGGCGTCGACGAGGGAGACACCGGGCGGTGCGGTGATGTCCGTCGGCGGCAGCCCCTCCCAGCGCATGTTCGTCCACGCCGGACGGAACCCGGATTTACGGTAGTTGGACTGCTGGGCGACGACGCCGTCGAGTCCGACGTTGCGCCCGGCGAGCCGGTCCATTCCGGCGCGCCAGACCTGGATCCCGTAACCCCGGCCGCGCAGCTCCGGGCGGGTGAGATAGAAGCCCAGGAAGCCGAAGCCGGAGCCGTAACGGATGACGGAGACGGAGGAGACGGGTTCGCCGTCGAGTCTGCCGATCAGGAAGCCGCGCGGGTCGGTGGCGAAGAAGGCGTGGCTGTCGGTGCGGCCCGGGTTCCAGCCCTCGGCGTGGGCCCACTCGCCCAGCATGTCGATGTCGGCGGCGCTTGCGGTGGTGATCTCGAATGTCGGCACGGGGCAACCTGTACCCAGTGCGTGATCGGTTCAACGTGCTTCCCGAACTCACCACCCGGTCCAGATCAGGTGGTTGACGAGCAGGGCGACGACCGCCTGCGCCGTCAGCCAGCCGCGGCGGGTGGACGGGGGGAGCAGTGCGGCGGCGGGCAGCAGCCAGAGGACGAACGGCTGCCAGATGCGTTCCGTCTCGGCCTTGCTCATCCCGGACAGATCCGCGACGAGGAGGGTGAGGAGCGCGGCCAGGGCGAGGAGGCTCAGTTGCTGCGGTGCGGAGGTGGCGCCGGTGCGGACGGCGCGGACGGCGGACGGGGCACCGGCCGCGGCCCGGCGGAGACCGGCGACGGTGGCGAGACCGGCGGCGATCGTGGTGGCCGCGAGGTTCCCCCAGACCCAGTAGGCGTACGGACGGATCCCACCCGCTCCCTGGTAGTAGCGCTCGACCAGCAGCCGGTACCCCTCCCACCAGTTGAAGCCCGCCAGGGTGAACGCGACCGGCACGACGAGCGCCCCGAGCAGGAGAAGCGGAAGGGGGCGCGCGGTGCGGGCGAGGAGCAGGACGGCGAGGAGCAGGAGCGCGATGAGCGTCAGGCCGTACGAGAGATAGCAGGTCAGGCCGTAGAGGAGGCCGGAGGCGAGGGCGGCTGCGGCGGCGCGGCCCGGCCGGGTCCGGCGGGTTGCGGCCAGGGCGAGGAGGGCGACCGACCACGCGGCGACCGCGGTGAACCAGGCGTCCGCCGAGGCGCCGGTCCAGACCGCCATCGGCGCGAGGACGAGGAACGGGGCGGCGCGGCGGGCGAGGCGCTCATCGGCGAGGGCGCGCACCGTGATCAGGGCGGCGACGACGGCGGAGCCGCCGAGCACGATGCACCAGACACCGGCCCAGCCCCCGCCGCCCAGCCCGATCCGGTCCAGCAGCACGAAGGTGAGCGTGGCGCCCGGCGGATGACCGGCGACATGGGCGGGCCAGTTGCCCGGGGGGCCGATCAGGATGTGCGTGTTGAATCCGCGCAGCGCTGCGCCGATATCGCCGAAATGGCTGATGACCTGCAGGTATTCATGCTTCGTGGTGAGCCGTTCGGCGATGCCCCGCCCCCAGCCGTCGATCATCGCCAGGGAGAAGATCCAGCCGAGGGAGGCACCCCACGCGGTCGCGAGCAGACCCCGCCAGGGCAGCCGGTCGGCGAGGACCGGCCCGTACGCGACGACGGCCGCCGCGACGACCACGGCGGCCGGGGTGCCGGGGCCGGTGTGCGGGTACCAGGACGCCAGCAGGGGCGGCCAGTGGACGAAGAGGCTGCCGTCGGCGTCCTGGATCGCCCGGCCGATCAGCACGGCGGCGGTGACCAGCAGGACACCGGTGGCGGCGGCGATCAGGTCGAGGCGTCGGCCCATGGCGCGGTGGTTACGGCCGGCGGTGCGCTGCTCGCGTTTCACGTGCTCCTCGGTCTTCACACAGGCACGCTATGCAGGGCGGGGCGATGACGGGCGGTGCCACCGGGGCGCGTCATCGAACTGTCAGATCTTGGCCCGGTTGGCGGTCATCGGGAGTGACGTCGGAGTTTCGTCAGGAGTCGTACGCGCTGCGGCCCGAGACCTCGGGCTTAGCGTCGGGAGATGGGCGACAGACGTCACAACAGAGCGTTCCGGTTCCCGTTCCGCTTCGGTGGGACGGGCCGTGCCGGGCCATCGGATGACGGACCGTCCGCGGGGCGGGTCCCGGCCGTTCTCGAACGGCTCCGGACCACGGATCGGCTGCCCTCCTCCCCCGGGTTCTGGCGCAGCCCCGTGCGCAGCGTCCGGTTCACGGCGGTGCTCGGGCTCGTCCTCCTCGTCGGGCTGACGCTGGTGTTCGTGACGGGGCTGCTGTCGTACGCCGCGTACAACCCGGATCTTGCGCCGGTCAACGACAAGACGCCGGGCAAGGGACTGCTGGGGTTCTACCTGTTCGCCTGGCCGACCGGACCGCACTGGCTGTACCGGCTGACACAGGGGCTGCACGTCACGGGCGGCATCGTGCTCGTACCGGTACTGCTGGCGAAGCTGTGGTCGGTGATTCCGAAGCTTTTCGCGCTGCCGCCGGCCCGGTCGGTGGGGCGCGCCCTGGAACGGGTGTCGTTGCTGCTGCTCGTCGGCGGGGCGCTGTTCGAGTTCATCACCGGGCTGCTCAACATCCAGGTGTTCTACGTGTTCCCGGGGTCGTTCTACACGCTCCACTTCTACGGGGCGTGGGTGTTCTTCGCCGGGTTCGTCGCCCATGTCGGCCTGAAGCTTCCGCGGGCCGTACGGGTGCTGCGCAGCGGTGAACTGCGGGGTGAGACCGATGAGCTGGCATCCCCCGCCCCCGATACACCGACCATCTCCCGGCGCGGCGCCTTCGCCATGGTGGGCGCCGGGTCGCTCCTCCTGCTGGTCACCTCGGTGGGCCGGAGCTCCGACGTGCTGCGCAGCACCGCACTCCTCACCCCGCGCGGGGTCGCCGACCCCGGGACGGGGCCCAACGGCTTCCAGATCAACAAGACGGCCGCGTCCGTCCGGATCACCCCGGCCGACACGGGTGAACGGTGGCGGCTGACCGTCAGCGGACCCGCCGGGGATCTCGCGTTCACCCGGGAACAGCTCCTGGCCATGGACCAGTACAGCGCCGCGTTGCCGATCGCGTGCGTGGAGGGCTGGTCGACCGCGGACCAGTGGTGGCGCGGGGTGCGGCTGCGGGATCTGGCGGCGCTCGCCGGGTATCCGGACCGGCCGCCGGGGGTATTCGTGGAGTCCGTGCAGCGCAGCGGGCCGTTCGGGAAGGCCGCGCTCCGCGACAACCAGGTGCGCGACCCGCGCTCGCTGCTGGCACTGGCGGTCAACGGCGAGACGCTGTCGCTGGACCACGGGTACCCGGCGCGGATCATCGTCCCGGCCGCGCCCGGCGTGCTCAACACCAAATGGGTGACCCGGCTGACGTTCGGAGAGCTGTGATGCGGAAGACGATCGGTCCGCGGTCCGCGGCGGTCTTCAGGCGCTGGTACGGGGAAGGGCCGCTGCATCTCCTGCTTCTGGCGGCCACCTTCGCCCTCGCGGGCTACGCGGGTGTGCGGCTGCTGGAGGGGGACACGTTCGGTGTCGCGGTGTGGTTCGTCGGCTCCGCGCTGGTGCACGACCTCGTGCTGCTGCCGGTGTACGCGACGGCGGACCGGGCCGTACGCGCGGTGCTGGGACCGCGCTCCCTGGTCAACTTCGTCCGCGTGCCCGCCTTTCTCTCCGGGCTGCTCCTGCTGATGTGGTTCCCGCTGATCAGCAGGCGCGCGACCCATTACAAGCCGGCGAGCGGGCTCTCTCCCGATGTGTTCCTCGGGAACTGGCTGCTGATCACGGCGGCGTTGTTCGCGGTGTCGGCGTGCTGGCTGGGCGTCCGGACCCTCTGGCTGCGGCGCAGGGCGATGAAGGGGCGGCCGTCCGACACCCACTGATCGACGGCCCGCCAGGCGTTCGGCTGCGCGTACCGGAGCAGGGCCGGGGTGCCGAGCCGGGCCCAGGGGAAGAGCGCGCCCCCGGTGGCGGCCCGCTTCTCCTCGCCGGTCCCTTCCGGTGCGAGGCGACCGTCGTACAGCCGGACCTGGACCCGTTCGTCGATGTCCACCGGCGACGTCTCCGCGATGAGGAGCCCGCCGGGGGCGAGGAGGTCCGCGGTGCGCAGCAGGAGACCGTGCGGGTCGCCGCCGATGCCGATGTTGCCGTCGATCAGCAGCACGGTGCCCCAACGGCCCTCACCGGGAAGCGGGTCGAAGACGGAACGGTGCAGCGCCGAGCCGCCGATCCGGAGCGTGCGGGCGACAGCGGCGGCGCTGACGTCGATGCCGAGTGCGCGGTGGCCGCGGGAGGCCAGTTCCGCGACGAGGCGGCCGGGACCGCACCCGATGTCGAGGACCGGCCCTTCGCAGCGGCGCAGCGCCGACAGGTCGGCGGCGTCGGCCTCCGCACACCAGCGCTCGATGTCCAGGGGCAGCAGCCAGCCGTCCGTACGGCGGAGGAAGAGCGGACCGTGGCCGTTGCGCAGTGCGTCGGCGTAGGGGTCGGTGGACCACGGGGCGAGGTCCTCTCTTTCGGAACCTGCCGTGCTCGTGGCGCCGCGGTCCGGAACCGTACCGCTCATCGGGCCGCCGCCGCGGTCAGCCGGGCCAGCGCCGCGGCGAACTCCCCGTGCGGTGCGGCGGCGGCGACGTGCGCGGCGTCCGCCGCTGTGTCCACGTCCCGCAGCCGCGGCAGATCGCGCACGGTCAGTCCGGCGTCGACGAGACGCCGCCGCTGGACCGCACCGGTCTGCGGGACGGACATGGGCACGCCGCGCACCAGGTCCGGGTCGGGGGCGGCCAGGCCGAGTGCCCAGAAGCCGCCGTCGTCGGCGGGGCCGAACCAGGCGTCGCAGTCGTCCCAGGCGTCCGGGGAGAGCGCGGGCGCCAGCTGGGCGGCGGAGATCTGCGGGGTGTCCATGCCGATGAGCAGGGCCGGACCGGTACAGCCGGCGAACGCCGCCGCGAGCCGCTCGTCGAGTCCGCCGGAGCTCTGCGCCACCACGTCGACGCCCGCCGGCAGCCAGGGCCCCGGCCGCCCGTCCAGCACGAGTACGTGCCGCCGGGCGGGCAGCGAGAGCATCGTGCGCAGCGTGTCCCGGAGCGCCGCCTCGGCGAGCTGTGCGGCCTCGGCGGGCGTGAACGGCGGGGTGAGCCGGGTTTTGACCAGTCCCGGCAGCGGTTCCTTGGCGATGACGAGGAGGGCGGTCGGGCCGGGCACGCTCATCGGGACGCCTCCTGTCGGGCCGTCCCCGCGCTCGTCCGTTCCGGCGGCCTGTGCAGGACCGCGCGCATGTCCCGTACCGCATGCCAGGTCCCTCGCCAGGTGCCGGTCACCTTGGACCTGCCCGTACGCGGCAGGTACGGGACATCGGTCTCGGCGACCCGCAGCCCGGCGTCCGACGCACGCACCACCATCTCCAGCGGGTAGCCGCTGCGCCGGTCGGTGAGCTCCAGTGCCAGCAGGTCCGCCCGGCGCCCCGCGCGCATCGGGCCGAGGTCGTGCAGGCGCAGTCCCGTCCGGCGGCGCACCATCCGGGCCAGCGCCAGATTCCCGGTGCGGGCGTGCAGCGGCCACGCACCACGGCCCTCGGGGCGGCGGCGCCCCAGCAGCAGATCGGTCTCGCCGTCGGCGATCCGGCGTACGAAGCCGGGCAGCAGACCCGGGTCGAGGGAACCGTCGCAGTCGCAGAAGCAGACGAACGCCGCCTCGGCGGCGAGCAGTCCGGCTTGGCACGCGGCGCCGAAGCCGCGTCGCGGCTCATGCACGACGGTCGCCCCGAGCGAGCGGGCGAGCTCCGCCGATCCGTCGGTGGAGCCGTTGTCGACGACGACGGCGCGCCAGCCGTCCGGGATACGGCCCAGCACCCGGGGCAGCGCGGCGGCCTCGTCCAGACAGGGGAGGATCACGTCGGCGTGGGGGGAGCGGGCGGGGTAGGAGTCGGTCACCTCGCTCACACTACGGAGCCAAAACCGGCATTTCGGGCTTCAGGTTCTTACGGAAGACGGACGTCGACCCTTCGGCGGACCGCCGACTGCCCGACCCGGGGGCCGGGATGCCGAGGTGACCGTATGGAGAACATCCCGGACACCCCGGGTCCCGGACCCGCCCCCGGCGGACCGCGCGGCCATGTCCTCGTCGTCGACGACGATCCGGCGGTCGCCGAGGTGGTCGTCGGCTGTCCGGACCGGGCGGGCCGTCCGGAGCCGGAGCGGCCGTCGGTCAACCGGTAGCGACCGCCCCCCTCAACGCCGCCCCGGCGAACTCCTCCATCCCCTCCGCGAACCCCACCTCCGGGCGCCAGCCCAGTTCCTCCCTCAGCCGTCGCGAGTCCGCCGTCACATGGCGTACGTCTCCGAGCCGGTACCCGCCGGTGATCTCCGGTGCCGGACCGCCGTGCGTGGACGCCAGGGCCGTCGCCATCTCGCCGATCGTGTGCGGATCCCCGCTCCCCGTGTTGTACGCGGCGAAACTTCCCGCCCCGCGTTCCCCCACGGCCTCCAGTGCCACCGCGTTCGCGGCCGCCACATCCCGTACATGGACGAAGTCCCGCCGCTGACCGCCGTCCTCGAAGACCTGCGGCGCCTCGCTCCGCTCCAGCGAGGAGCGGAAGAAGGAGGCGACCCCCGCGTACGGGGTGTCGCGCGGCATCCCCGGCCCGTACACGTTGTGGTAGCGCAGGGCCACCGCCCGGCCGCCCGTCGCCCGCGCCCACGCGGCGGCCAGATGTTCCTGGGCGAGCTTCGTCGCCGCGTACACATTGCGCGGGTCGGTGGGCGCGTCCTCGCCCACCAGCCCCGGCGCCAGCTCCGCCCCGCAGTCCGGGCAGCGCGGCTCGAACCGGCCCGCCGCCAGATCGTCCACGGCCCGCGGCCCGGGCCGGACCCGCCCGTGCCGGGGGCAGTCGTACCGCCCCTCGCCGTAGACGACCATCGACCCGGCGAGCACCAGATTCCGCACACCGGCCGCGGCCATCTCCGCCAGCAGGACGGCGGTCCCGAGGTCGTTGCAGCCGACGTACTCGGGGGCGTCCGCGAAGTCCTTGCCCAGACCGACCATCGCGGCCTGATGGCAGACCGCGTCGACGCCCCGCAGCGCATCGGCCACCGCCGCCCGGTCCCGGACATCGGCAACGATCAGCCTGTCCCGGCCGCCTCCGGCGCCCACGCCGTGCGCCGACTCCAGCAGCGCGTCGAACACCACCACCTCGTGCCTCCGCGCCGCCAGCGCCCCGGCGATGTGTCCCCCGATGAAACCGGCTCCGCCGGTGAGCAGTACACGCATGTCCGTCACGCTAAGGGCTGTCCCGCATCAGGCCCTGCGCCGTGCGGGCACGTCACGGAATCGTCAGGCCGAACGGGCGGCGGCGGGTCGGGACATGACGGTGGCGCAGTCCGGGCCCTCGGCGTCCAGGACCGGCACCGGGGTCCGGAATGCGGGGCAGCGTTGTGCAACCGGAGTACGCGGCGGCGGAACCGAGTGGCCGTCAGACGAGCAGGAACGTGGCCGCCGTCCCCGCACCCAGCGCCGAGCCCGCCACCGTCTGGGCGACGCTGTGGTACCCGAGCGCCACCCGTGACCAGCACACGGTGACCGTCATCGCATACGCGAGCAGCCACCACGGCGAGTGGACCGCGGCCAGCAGCGCGACGACCGCCGAGGCGACCGACGCGTCCACCGAGATCTTCCAGACGGTGCAGTCGGGTCTGGGCCCGCCACAGTTTCGCCCGGCGCCGCCCCTTGCTGAGGGCGGGGACGGAAGCGCCGACCGCGAAGAACGTGAACAGCACGACCTGCGCGGCCTCGGTGACCTCGTCGAACTCCAGCGCGAAGGCGGCACTCGGCTGGTCGACGACGCTGACCCACAGGAACAGGGTGCGGCTGACCGTGTAGGCGACCCCGATGAACATCGCGAACGTCATCATCGCGAGCCCCACCCGCAGATGGCGCAGCCCGGCACCGGCAGTGGCCAGCGCCCACTGGTAGGCGCAGACCGCGGATGCGGCGCCGAGGTAGAGGTAGAACACGCTCATGTACAGCGTGGCGCCCCACTGGCCCGCATGGTCGGCGACGAAGCGGTCCGACGGCACGGAACGGTCGACGACGGTGAAGAAGAGCACCGTCAGCAGGATCAGCGTGGCGACGGACGCCTTGGCCGCCACCTGCTGGACCGCCCGGGCGAACCGGACGTGCCGCGGGACGTCACCGGCGTCGGGGTACTGGCCGTAGATGGCGACGATGTAGCTGAGGATCGCCAGGATCGCGAGCGTCGCCGTGTAGTGCTTGATCAGAACCGAGAGGTCGGTGACCGGGCTGTCGTTGAGCCCGATCCGCACCACCTGGGTCTTGGTCCACAGGGCGGCGGCGAATCCGGCGTAGCAGCCCCACAGGGCGCGGCGACGCTTGTCCTCCTCGTCGCCCCACAGGGCGGCCGGCATGCGCCACACGGCGACAGCCGTCATCAGGACGGCTATGAGATAGCCGGCGAGGTCGAGCGGGGGCACGGCGGGATTCCTCCGGGTGGGGGAAGGGGACGGGGTCACGTACGGCGGAACAGCCCGCGGCGGCGGTGCGCGACCGGGCGCGACAGCGAATTGGCGAGGCGTCCCACCATGTCGTCGCTGGTCACGTCCCTGGCCATGCGGGGGATGAGTGAGGCGCCGAACTCGGCGATCCGCTCGTCGTGCGTGTCGTACTGGGCGCGGGCCTGGACGGTGGAGTCGCCCGCGCGCAGCGCGTCGGCGACGCCGGAGTCCACGACCCGGGAGATCAGGGACGTGTCGAAGACGGGCAGCAGCCGCTGGAGCTGGTCCGCGTCGAGCGAGGTGCCGTGGTCGAACCACTCGTGGCACAGCTCGTGCAGGATGACGTGCTGGGTCTGGTACGCGGTCGGGCGCCGCCGGTAGAGCACGAAGCTGGTCGAGCCGGAGGCGAGCCGCAGACCGCAGGCGGCATTGACGCGCGCCAGCCGGTCGGGCATTTCGTGCAGCACGATGGTGCGGCCGCGGGCCGCCTCCATGTTGGCCACCAGGCCGGCGACCGAGAACGGTGCGGGGATGGGGAGGTCGGCCAGTCCGGCCTCGCACTCCTTCCGCAGCTTGCGCAGGGACATGGCGGCCTACTGCGCCGATGGGCCGTCGGCGGCGGAACCGCTGCCCTCGCCGTCGGCGGGGGTGCCGGGCCGGTTCTTCGCGTCCTCCAGGAGCGAGAGCGCGAACTGCAGCAGTTCCGGCGGCAGACCGTCGTCGGCCAGGCCGCGTCCGGCGAGCCCGCTGATCCCCCCGGTACGCCGCTTCGCGAGGAACCGCAGCCCGGCGACGACGTCGTCGACGACCTCGGACTCCTCCTTGAAGAAGCGCCAGTCGACGCCGAAGCCCAGTCCGAGGGCCTTGAGGATGTCCTCGGACGGCTGGGTGACCTTCCCGGCGAGGATGTTGGAAAAGTAGCTGTGCGACAGCGAGCCGCCGCGTTCCCTGACCAGGTCCGCGAAGACCCGCCCCGAGATCTTCTGGCCGGGGAAGGTCTCCTCCACCATGTATTCGACCTTCTGCTGCAGCGTCCGCAGCTCCGGCGCGCGCTCTTCGCCGTTGTCCATCGGGGCCCCCACGCTCACGTCCGCCGGCACGCGCGCCCCTGAGACGCTGCGCCTGCCTGGATCCGGTCAACGGGCTCGAACTGTAACCAACCCGGATGAGGGGTCCGCAGCGTGGGGAGGCGGGCGAGACATGGCGGAACATCCTGCTCCGCTGTCAGGATTGGGCTTGCGTAAACACTCTACGTCACTGTTAACTCGAAAAAACATGGGCAAGGGGCCACGAGGGGAGTCCCTTGCCCGTGAAGTCGTGGTCCGCCCGCGTGTCCGCGGGCCCGGCGGCCCGTTCGGGTCCCGCAACGAGTCGTAGCCCTTCACGACGGGGGATGCGTGAAGGGCTACTCGTACATTATGACCGTTGATCACGCCGCCATCAACTGACCGGCTGATCAGTGTGTCCACCGCGCACGCCCGAGTCGCACTCACGTTCGGGTGCGGCGGGTGATCTCCCCTGTCCGGTCCGGGAAATCTGTCGCGGCTACCATAGAGATGATGGCTCGCACCATGAGAGTTTCTTTTTCGGTCAACGACGTCAGAGGAACCTCCAGTCGCTTCTCGCCGCGGGCCCGGAAGAGGTGCAAATGCCCTCAGGAACCCCTCCGCATGCCACCGACCGGCTCGATGACGACGACTACCCCGCCTACACCATGGGCCGAGCTGCGGAGATGATCGGCGCCACGCCCGGCTTCCTCCGGGCGATCGGCGAAGCGCGCCTGATCACGCCCCTGCGGTCCGAGGGCGGCCACCGCCGCTACTCCCGCTACCAGTTGCGCATTGCCGCCCGGGCCCGCGAACTCGTCGACGGCGGCACGCCGATCGAGGCCGCCTGTCGCATCGTCATCCTGGAGGACCAGCTCGAAGAGGCCCTGCGCCTCAATGCGGAGCTGCGCCGGCCGGTGGCGGGTTCGGGGTCCTGAGGCCGGGTCCCGACGCCGGGGCTCCCTGCCGGGGCGCATATCTGTTGTCGCAAGCACAGAATTTTATGCAATGCGAGATGAGGGTTTATGGCGTGCCGGGCGGAGTGTAATTACGTGCCGCGCGCGGTCGCTTGCATCGTGCTACGGTTAAGCCCAGTTGCAGTTGTGGTTCCCAAAACTCCAAGTGCTCTTGTCACCACAATTGGCTGATGGGTGTGCTTTTGTATTTCCGGCATCATTATTCCGGACGGGGTAATCATTGCGGCGACGCGGGACCAGCACAGTGCGGGTCCCCGGGCACTGCCCCAGAAGGAGATAAAACATGGCTACTGGCACCGTCAAGTGGTTCAACGCGGAAAAGGGCTTCGGCTTCATCGAGCAGGACGGTGGCGGCGCTGACGTCTTCGCCCACTACTCGAACATCGCCTCGAGTGGCTTCCGTGAGCTGCAGGAGGGCCAGAAGGTGAACTTCGACGTCACGCAGGGCCAGAAGGGCCCGCAGGCGGAGAACATCACCCCCGCGTGATCCTGCAGATGCTCCGGCGCCTGACGCGCTGAGACGCACTTGCGCAGCTGGGGCCCGCACCTTCGGGTGCGGGCCCCAGCTCGTTGCTTTTTCCGGGCCCGCACCCGTGCGCCGGCCCCCAGCTCGTTGCTTGTCCGGGCCCGCACCCATGTGTCGGCCCCCAGCTCGTTGCTTGTCCGGGCCCGCACCCATGTGCCGGCCCCGTCCCTGTGACGGACACGGTTCACCATCCACCGTGTCGGATACGGCTCACTTTTCGCAGCCGGGCTTCGTCCACGCATTTCATCGGCCCGTTCTTGCGATTCCTGTGCCGCTTCACTGCCGCGCGGAATTCCTCGATACGCGCCATATCGAGGAAGGGTTCTCCTTGAACCGCTCAACGCGCACGAACGACCGCTACTCCGGCAACCGCGGCGGAGCCCCGAGCCGTTCCGGTTCCGGCTACCGTTCCGGTTCCGGTTCCGGATATCGCTCCGGTTCCGGTGGCTACGGCCGCCGGCCCGCCGCCAAGCAGGGCGAGTTCGCCCTGCCGAAGACCATTACTCCGGCGCTGCCCGCCGTCGAGGCCTTCGCCGACCTGGACCTGCCCGCGCCCCTGCTGGCGGCGCTCGCCGCCGAGGGCGTGACCGAGCCGTTCCCGATCCAGGCCGCCACCCTGCCGAACTCGCTCGCCGGGCGCGACGTGCTCGGCCGCGGCCGCACCGGCTCCGGCAAGACCCTCGCCTTCGGCCTCGCCCTGCTGGCCCGTACCGCAGGACGGCGCGCCGAGGCCCGGCACCCGCTTGCCCTGGTCCTCGTCCCGACCCGGGAGCTGGCCCAGCAGGTCACCGACGCGCTCACCCCGTACGCCAAGTCGCTGAGGCTGCGCCTCGCGACCGTCGTCGGCGGCATGTCGATCGGCCGGCAGGCCAGCGCGCTGCGCGGCGGCGCCGAAGTCGTCGTCGCCACGCCGGGCCGGCTCAAGGACCTCATCGAGCGCGGCGACTGCCGGCTGGACCAGGTCTCCATCACCGTCCTCGACGAGGCCGACCAGATGGCCGACATGGGGTTCATGCCGCAGGTCACCGAGCTGCTCGACCAGGTGCAGCCGGAGGGGCAGCGGATGCTGTTCTCGGCCACCCTGGACCGCAACGTCGACCTGCTGGTCCGCCGCTATCTGCATGACCCGGTGGTCCACTCCGTCGACCCGGCGGCCGGTGCGGTGACGACGATGGAACACCACGTGCTGTACGTCCACGGCGCGGACAAGTACGCCACCACGACGGAGATCGCGGCCCGCGACGGCCGGGTGATCATGTTCCTGGACACCAAGCACGCCGTGGACAAGCTCACCGACCACCTCCTGAACAGCGGCGTGCGGGCCGCCGCCCTGCACGGCGGCAAGTCGCAGCCGCAGCGCACCCGCACCCTCAGCCGGTTCAAGACCGGACATGTCACGGTGCTGGTCGCCACGAACGTGGCGGCGCGCGGCATCCACGTCGACAACCTCGACCTCGTCGTCAACGTCGACCCGCCGAGCGACCACAAGGACTACCTGCACCGCGGCGGCCGCACCGCCCGCGCCGGTGAGTCCGGCTCCGTCGTCACGCTGGTGCTGCCGGGCCAGCGCCGCGAGATGACGCGTCTGATGGCCGACGCCGGCATCATCCCGAAGATCGCCCAGGTCCGCTCCGGCGAGGCCGAGCTGAGCCGGATCACCGGCGCACAGGCGCCCTCGGGTGTGCCCGTCACCATCACGGCGCCGGCGACGGAGCGTCCCAGGAGCGGCGGCTCGTCGTCCCGCGGCCGCCGCAACCGCCGCCCGGCACCGGCGCGCCGCACCGCCTGACCGGAGCCGGTCGGTCTTGGACCGACCGGCAATTGGGGGGGCGGCGTCACGGGGCCGGGGCACGCATCTCGCGGCGTTGTCGTCCATCACCATGGCTCCGCCATGGCTCAATCCTCCGCCTTGCGATGCACGCACCCCAGCCCCGCTCCTTCCCCCACCCCTCAATTGCCGGTCGGTCTTACCCGCAACGCTCGTTCGACGATCCGCGTGCCGCCGGGCCCGTCGTGCATCGGCGGATCGCGCCGACCGTCCGTACGCGTATCCGCCGAGCAGCCACGGCAGCCCTGCCGTGGCTGCTCGGCGGTGCGGGTGGCGGGGCTGCGGGCGACGGCACACCCGTTGGCGTACACGGGAAGAGTGATTGCGTGTCACTGCCAGAGCGCCTCGGCGACTGCGACCCCGGCGAACACCGCGCCCAGCGCCGCCACCACGCTCGCCACGACATTGGCCGCCGCGTAGAACTTCGCCCCGTCCTCGGCCAGCCGCAGCGTCTCGTAACCGAACGTCGAATACGTCGTCAGCGCCCCGCACAGCCCCGTACCGACGAACAGCTGCACCTGCGACGAGGCGGCACCGGCCGCCACCGCGCCGGTCAGCAGCCCCAGCAGCAGGGATCCCGCCACGTTCACCGCGAACGTCCCCCACGGGAAGACCGTGTCGTGCCGGACCTGGACCGCACGGTCGGCCAGATAGCGGAGCGGGGCGCCGATCGCGGCGCCGACGATCACCAGCAGCCAGGTCACCGGCTCTCCTCCCGGCCGCGGCGGCGGACGATCTCGCACGCGTCCAGGACGACGACGCCGTCCCCGGTCAGTTCGTCGATGAGCGGCAGGAACGCGCGGATCCGGTCCTCGGTGTCCACGATCACGACCGCCACCGGCAGCTCCTCGCTCAGCGACAGCAGCCGCTGGGTGTGGATCCGCGACGAGGCGCCGAACCCCTCGATGCCACGGAACGCACTCGCACCCGCCAGCCCGGCACGGTGCGCCCGGTGCACGATCTCCGCATAGACGGGGCGGTGGTGCCAGACGTCGGACTCCCCGACCAGGACCGTCAGGCGCAGCCCCCGCTCGGCCGCCCCGGCCGGCTCCGTCTCCCTCGTCATGGCTGCCTCCACGCCAGCACGCGGCGGGTCACCCACACCGCACTCCACACCGCGGCGAGCGCCGCCAGCAGCGTCAGCCCGAGATACGCGATGCCGGTACGGGCCCGGCCGCCGTCCACCAGCCGTTCGATGTCCGCGGCGTACGTGGAGAACGTGGTGAACCCGCCCAGCACCCCCGTACCGAAGAACGGGCGCACCAGCCGGTGCGCCGCCCATACATCGCTGATCAGGACCATGAACACGCCGATCACCGCGCACCCGAGGACATTCACGACCAGCGTCGTCCAGGGGAAGCCGCCCGGCGGGGTGCCCCAGATCAGCGACGCCCCGTAACGGGCGGTCGCTCCGGCGGCGCCGCCGAGGGCGATGACTCCGAGGACGGGCCACTGCCCGCCCGGCTGCCGGCTGCGCTGCCCGGGTACGGGCGCGACACGCCCCGTGCCGTCGGGACCATCCGTCACGGGTGTCGCTCGGGGCTGCTGGGCTCCCATGGGCGCATGTCTCCTACCTGCTGGGTGCCCGGACACGAGCACGTTCCACCGCAAGTAGGGACCGTTGGCGGCACTGCTGCCGCGGTTCGGGTACGGCGGGCCCCACCGCCGCGCAGCAACCGTCACCAGTCCCTGCTCGCACCAGACTATCGCCCGGCCGAACGCTCCGCCCGTCGCAGGTCAGCAGCTGCCGGGCCGCGCATACAGCGTGACCTGGCCGTCCTGCACTCGGCGGCATACGAGGAAGGCCGTCCACAGCACGTCCCGCTTGACCGCCTCCTCCGACAGCGCGTCCTGCGGCTGCCCCGGCGGATCGCTGAGCGCCACGACCCGGTCGAAGCCGCGCAGGCGAGCCCGGATCCGGTCGGCCGCCCGCGCCTGATCCGCCCGACACCCGCTAAGCCTTCAACAGGGCGAGAACTTCCTCGTCGGGCGTCTGGGAGAAGTCCCGGTACCACTCGCCGACGGCCGAGAAGAGGGCCGGCGTGGAGAGACAGACCACCTCGTCCACCTGCATACGCAGCCAGGCGATCGTGTCCGCGGGCGCCACCGGAACCGCCAGCACCACCCGGGCCGCGCCCTGCGCCCGTACGACCTCGCAGGCGGCCGAGGCCGTGGCGCCGGTCGCCACCCCGTCGTCGATCACGATCGCGGTACGGCCGGCCAGCTCCAACCGCGGCCGGTTGCCCCGGAACTGCCGTGCCTGCCGGGTGAGTTCCGCCTGCTCGGCGCGCTCCACGGACGCGATGTCCCCGCGGCTGATCCCTCCGCGGCGTACGACGTCTTCATTGATCACCCGCACCCCGCCCTCCCCGATGGCACCGAACGCCAGCTCACGGTGGTACGGAACACCGAGCTTGCGGACCACGATCACATCGAGAGGTGCGCCGAGCGCCGTCGCCACCGCCGCGGCGACCGGGACCCCGCCACGGGGCAGCCCCAGAACGACGGGTTTCTCCCCCTCTTCCTCCCCCTGCAGATGCCGGAGCGCTTCAGCGAGCTGCCTGCCCGCATCCGTGCGATCGGTGAACAACACGGTGGTTCACCTCCGACCCAGGGGAGACAGAGGCACGTACGCACCTACTTCGAAGCAACCCCATTTGCGGCGCCTGCGCAAGTCGGCGACGGTCGATCCATGGAACGGATCGGAGCGGTACTGATCGACATCGACGGCGTGCTCACCGTCGACTGGGAACCGCTGCCCGGCGCGGTGGCCGCCCTGGAGCGGCTGCGGGCCGCCGGACTCCCGTTTGCCCTGGTCACCAACACCACCTCGCGCACCCGTGCCCGGATCGCCGCGAAGCTGGCCGCGGTGGGCTTCCCCGTCGGCGAGGACGACATCCTCACCGCGCCCGCCGTCACCGCCGCGTACCTGCGCGCCCACTGCCCGGGTGCCCGGTGCGCGCTGCTCAACAGCGGCGACGTCAGCGAGGACCTGACGGGCGTGACCCTCGTCGACGTGGGGGAGAGCGCCCCCGCGGACGTGGTCGTCCTGGGAGGAGCGGGCGACGCATTCGACTACGCGTCGCTCAACGCCGCGTTCCGCCACCTCCAGCACGGCGCCCGGCTGATCGCCATGCACCGCAACCTGTACTGGCGTACGGCGGAAGGTCTCGCCCTCGACACCGGGGCCTTCCTTCCGGGGCTGGAACGGGCTGCCCGGACCGAGGCGGAAATCACCGGCAAACCCGCCGAGGCGTTCTACGCCACCGCCCTGGCCCACCTCGGCGCCACCGCGTCCGCCACGCTGATGGTGGGCGACGACATCGAGACCGACGTACTCGCGGCCCAGCGGTGCGGCATCACGGGCGTCCTCGTCAGAACAGGCAAATACCTGCCCGAGACACACCGCTCCGCCACCGGCACCCCGGACCACGTCCTCGACTCCTTCGCCGACCTCCCGGCCCTCCTGGACCGATGAGCCCGTGGCAGCCCCTACGGCCTCCCGCCACCGTCCGAGGGATGTGCCCGCCGCGCCGCGCCTCTCCACCCGCCTCCGCCGCCCGCGAGTCATACCCTCAGAACGCCCGTTTCCCGGTCCTCGTGCACCACACACACCGGTGGAGTCCGCATGTCATCAGCCGTCACCGGAAACCGACGCCGGAACCGGAGGCATCGGCGCGTCTTCACTCTCCTCGGCCTCGTGCTGGTCGCTACTGTCGCCGCGTTCGGCATGGACTGGGTGATGCCGTCGAAAGACCCGGACGAGCTCGACCCGCGCATCTCCTCGATCATGGGCAAGCCCGACTACCCGCACGCCCAGTGGGGTCTGTTCGAGCAGAACCCGGAGACCGGCAAGGTGGTGCAGTCGCGCTACGCGGACCAGTTCTTCATCCCCGGTTCCGTGGCCAAACTGTTCGGCGTCAGCGGCGCCTGGCACACCCTCGGCAGCGATCACCGTTTCGTCACGCCGGTCCATGCCGTCGGAGAGCGCCGGGGCGCGACCCTCACCGGGAATCTGGACCTCGTCGCACAGGGCGACCTGACCCTCGGCGGCCGTACGCGTGCGGACGGCACCGTCGCCTTCACCACCATCGACCACACCTACGCCGACGACATCCCCGGAGCATCCCTCACTCCGCAGAACCCGCTGGCCGGCATCGACCAACTGGCCCGGCAGGTACGCGCCTCGGGGATCACCAAGGTGGACGGCGACGTGGTCGTGGACGCCCGGCTGTTCCGTCCCGACCCGGAACTCGACCCGGCTCCGACGCCGCTGATCATCAACGACAACCTCATCGACCTGCTCAGCACCCCCGGCGACGCACCGGGCGCGCCCGCCAAGCTGGACTGGCGCCCGAAGGTGGCGCCGTACCGCGTCACGTCCTCCGTCCGAACCGTCGAGGCGGGCAAGCCCGCCGACATCACGGTGACGCCCTCCGCCGACGGCACCCGCATCCAGCTCTCCGGCACCATCGCCGCCGATTCCGCCCCGGTCCTGCGGGTGTCGGACATCCGGGACCCGAACGCCTTCGGCCGCACCGCCTTGATCGAGGCACTGAAGCGGGCCGGGGTCGAGGTCACCGCGGCCGCGGTCGGAACCAATCCGGCCGGCAAGCTGCCCGACTCCTACCGGGGCGCGCCCGAGGTGGCCCGGTTCACGTCCCCGCCGTTCGAGCAGTACGCCCGCCTCATCTTCAAGGTGAGCCACAACCTCGGGGCGAACCTCGGTATCTGCCTGATGGCCGTCAGTACGGGAAGTCATCAGTGCCCGGACGGATTCCCCGCACTGGCGAAGTTCCTGGACGAGGCGAAGGTGGACCGCAAGGCGGTGCAGCTGGCCGACGGCCGCGGCGGCAACCCGGCCGACCGCACCACGCCCCGCGCCGTCGCCCGGATCCTGACGTACTGGCAGGGCACCCCCGATGCGGACCGCTTCCGGGAGGCCCTGCCGACCCTGGGCGTCGACGGCAGCCTCGCGGGCACCTGCCGAGACTGCCCCGCCCGAGGCAAGGTCTCCGCCAAGACAGGCACCGTCGCCGGCGGCGACCTTCTCAACGACCGGCTGGCGGTGGGCGCGGAGACGACGGCCGGGTATCTGGAGACGAGCCAGGGGCGCTACGACGTGTTCTTCATCGGGGTGAACGGCGCCTCGGTGCCCGACATCAACGGCGTGCTGACCATCGGGAACGATGTGGCCGACATCGCCGCGATCCTTCAGGAGAACGCGAGCGGCAGTTCCTGAGCCACGCACGCCGCCACGCCCCCGACCGCGACGACCTGGACGACATGGCGGGCAACGCAGGGTGCGCCTGGCCGCCCGGATCAGGCACTCAACCGATGTTGAGTTCGTCATCGGCTACGAGTTCACGGCCGCGCTCAGTGAGCGGGCGATCTGTGCGCTGCGAAGCTCGGAGATACCGGGTGGAGGTGTGTCTCCGCGCGAGGACGCCGGCCTCCCCGCCCGGGTGGCCGGGACGCGTCGGGTTGTCGGGCGTACCGGGTCGGTGAGTGGCCTCCGGGCCGAGGACGCTCCTCGACCGGCCACGGGCCACGGAGATGCCGGCTGGCCCTTCGTGTGCACCGACTGGTGGACACGAAGGGCCAGCCGGTCGAGGCTGCCGGGAGCACCGTCCCCCGGACCAGCATCCGAGGTATGAGAAATCACCCAGTACGTATGGCCGGTTGGAGCGCCCGACACCCGTGGAGCGCCATCACCGGTTGGTTCCTGTTCGTCATTCTGTGCCTCGGCGCGGGCATCGCGACCGGGAGCAACGCGGCGACCACCGAGGATTTCCTGGTCGGCTATCGGGCCGTTCCGAAATCCTGCGTCCAGTAGTGGCCGGGCTGCGCGAGTCCGATGCCGATTTCCTTGAACGTGCAGTCGAGGATGTTGCGCTTGTGGCCCGGGCTGGTCATCCAGGCCTCCATCACCGACCCGGGTGTGGAGTAGCCGTAGGCGACGTTCTCGCCGTAGGCACTCCAGTGGTAACCGGCTCGCGTGATCCGGTCGCCGGGCGACGATCCGTCGGAGCCCGTGTGGGACATGTTGCGGTGGTCGGCCATGTCCTTACTGTGGTCCTGCGCGGCCTTGGTCAGCTTGGCATTGACGGCGAGCGGAGAGCATCCGGCCTTGCCGCGCTCGCTGTTGACGAGCGCCAGCACGCGGGCCGTGTCCGCAGACGCGGGGGTGGCGGTCGGGGCGGGTGCCGCCGGTGCGCTCGCAGACGCCGCAGGGCTCGTGGGCGCACTCGCAGTCGGCTTCTGCCCCCAGGGACCAGCCGTCCCGTGGTGCGCGGAGCTCGGGGTCTTCCAGTGGTGCGCGGAGCTCACGGTCGTCCAGTGGGCGGAGGGCCGGCTGCCCGCGTCCTCCGGAGAGCCCAGACAGGCCATGGCCGCAGAGGGGATACCCACGGCTCCCGCTGCGACGACAGCGATGGCTATCGGCCGGTGGTACGTCTTCCTGCGGTGCTTCCTCATGCGTGACCTCGCTCGGTAATCGCGGAGCGCCCCCGGTAGGGCAGGGCTCAGCGCAGTTCCTGGGCTTGAGCTGTGGAGATGCTGTGCGGCCGTCATTCTTGGAACTGCCGCGAGGCGGGGCAACACGCCCTATTACTATCGAGCTTCGTAGTGACGGCCGGCCCTTGCCACGGTCGCCCGGCCGTGCTTGTCCGGCGCCTGGGGCCGCGAGAAGTCCTGTTGCGCCGTCAGGGTTCCCTGCATGCCGGATGAGCGGGCGCGACCACCCGCCCGTTCGGATTTCGGTCCACCCCGTGCGGGGCATGTGACGTCAAGTCGGACAAATCTCATTAAGTCGCCGTCGTGATATCTACTATTCGGTGACCGCATTGCCGAACATCGATGTGGGAGATGTCACCGGCGAATGAATGCGCCATCTCTTTGTTTTTCACGCTGCGCAACTTGCGGTTCATGAGTGCGCACGGAATGGAATGGCGCCCGAAAGGCGATAAAGAAGATCATCTGGGTCGGGCGGGCAAAAGGATCACCCGGCTGTGGTGGGGCGTAAGCATTCAGTAGGTCGGTGGCGGTAGCTATTCACCGGGGTGCGGTCGGCTCGCTGGTCCGGTCGAGTGATCGCTAGGATGGGGTCGTGGTCGATCCTGTTGAGCCCGGCGAGGGCCTTGTCGAAGAACTGGCGCGGTTGCGTTCCCAGTTGTCGGCGAAGGATGAGCGGATCGACTCGTTGCTGGTCCAGATCGCGGAGCTGACCACGCAGGTCCAGGCGCTGGTCTTGCGTCTGTCGAAGGACTCCTCGACGTCTTCCAAGCCGCCGTCCTCGGACGATCCGGGTAAGCGTCCCCGGGGCGGTTCCTCGCGGACGCGCTCGGGGCGCAGGCCGGGCAAGCAGCCCGGCGAGCCGGGTGCCACGCTGCGGCAGGTCGATGATCCCGACGAGCGGATCACGATTCCCGCCCCGGCCAGCTGCGCGGGATGTGCGACCTCGCTGATCGAGGTGCCGGTCGCCTCGGTACGCCGACGTCAGGTCTTCGATCTGGCCGAGCCGCCTCCGGCGCAGGTCACCGAGTACGCCGCCGACGTCAAGTGCTGCCCCGGCTGCGGGGCCAAGGCCCTGGGCGCCTTCCCCGCCGGGGTGGAGTCCACGACCCAGTACGGGCCGGATATCACCACGAAGGTCGCTGACGCGGTACTGGGCCATCACATCCCGGTGCACCGCTCCACGCTGCTGGTGATGGAACTGTGCGGAATGCGCGTCTCCACCGGCTTCGCCGCTTCCCTGCGCGGGCGGGCCGCCCGGCTGCTGGAAGCAGACTTCCTGCCTGCGGTGCGGGCCCTGCTGGCCACAGCGCCGGTGGTGCATGCCGATGAGACCTTCGCCCGCGCCGCCAGCCAGACGACGTTCTTGCACGTGGCCTCCACCGCCCACCTGACCTTGATGCACACCGGCGATCGCTCGGCGGCCACCATCGACGCCGGGGACGTGCTGCCGCACCTGACCGGCGTGCTGGTCCGTGACGGCTACGCCGGCTACACCCACCTCGAGCAAGTCCTGCACGCCTGGTGCGGTGCGCACCTGCTGCGAGACCTGCGGGGCATCCACGAAGCCGATACCGAGGGGCAGTTGTGGGCCCGTGCGATGGCCGACACCCTGCTGGAGGCCAACCGCATCGCCGCAGCCGCCCGCCAGGCGGGACGCGAGGAACTCAACGCCCAGGAGTTGCGCACCATCCGACGCCTCTACGCCGGGGCGCTGGCCCGCTCCCGCCAGGACAACCGGGAGAAGAGCACCGAGCTGGCCCGTCATGCCCGCACCCTGGCCCGACGCTTCGAGGAACACCGCGAGGTCATCCTTCGCTTCACCACCGACCTCACCGTCCCCTTCAGCAACAATCAAGCCGAGCGCGACATCAGGCCCGTCAAGGTCCAGCAACGGACCTCCGGCGGCTGCTGGCGCACCCTGCAAGGACTCGCCGACTTCGCGATCGTGCAGTCCTACCTGTCCACCGCGACCAAGTGGGGCATCAGCCGCTACGACGCTCTCAAGCGCCTCTTCACCACCGGGGCGTGGATCCCGCACGCCCTCACCCCCGACGCGACAGCAGCCTGACCACATCGCTCAACCCCGCTGAATAGCTACCGGTGGCGGGCTTCGCGTCTGATGATGTGACAGGTAGTGGGTGGGTGCGGCAGGATCTGTGGTCATGTCGTCCGGGTTGGAGTCTGCGTCGAGCG
>NZ_JBSFYR010000104.1:0-23602 GCF_053599875.1 Streptomyces sp. NPDC005151
GGGCCACCGGCCTGCCCCCACCTCGCTCACCAGCCCGAAACGACCGAAGCCCCGTCACCTGACGGAGCATCGGCCACTACCTACGGATTCGGGTCAGAGGTCGCTGATTCCAGCACCGTCGGGCTCGCCTGTCGGCGGAAACGAACCCGGACATCCCCCTGATCCGTATCTCCCATCAGGCGCCGATGGCGAGCTCGAACCAGACGGTCTTGCCGCCCGGTCCGTACGCCCCTTCCCCTATGGCACACCCTCCCCAGCGGTCGGCGACGAGTTCGAGGATGGCCATGCCCCGCCCGGCTTCGGCGTCGGGGTGCGCAGGCGGTGCATACGGCTTGGGAAGATCCGGGCTCATGTCCCACACGCTGACCCGGAGCACGGGGTGCCGCCACTGGAGCCGTATGGTGGCGGGCCCCTTGGTGTGCCGTACGGAGTTGGTGGTCAGTTCGGACGCCAACAGCTCCGCGCGGTAGGTGAGTTCGCCCAGTTCATGAGCACCGAGAATGGCCCTGAGGGTAGTGCGGGCGATACGGGGGCTGCGCGGGTCGCAGGGGAAGCTGAGTTCGTAGCTCCACGGTTCGGTGAAC
Organism: Streptomyces sp. NPDC005151; assembly: GCF_053599875.1. NCBI lineage: Bacteria > Bacillati > Actinomycetota > Actinomycetes > Kitasatosporales > Streptomycetaceae > Streptomyces > Streptomyces sp. NPDC005151. Next base: position 585 of record NZ_JBSFYR010000104.1, read on the forward strand.
GCGATGGGAACCGGATGGGGGCGGATGCCGGGGGTGGGTTCAGTCCTCACGGGCACCTCCTGGGTGCGTGCGAGCAGTGACAAGTGTGAGTGCGCCACGGGCGGTTGCTGTCGGGTGGTGGCAATGCCGGTCCAGGGGCCGCCTTCCCGGGCGGGCGGGGCGGATCGGTGCGCTTCCGTTGCGACGGCAGCCTGCGAGTGGTGCGGGTCACACACTAAAGCCATCTGACTCACATGTGAGTAGATATTCACGAATGAGTGAGTTCAACTTTGGCTCACTAGACCGCACTTCAATGCTCCTGTAAGACTGTGTGCGCAAGAGAGAGGACCCATGGCTCCACGAAACGCCCTCACCGGGCGCTCTCGCCGCTTGGCGACCGAGGTGCGCCGCATGCGCGAGCAGGCTGGCATCTCGATTCAGGGCGCTGCCGCGCTACTTGGCGCTGACCGGACAATGATCTCGAACATCGAGGCAGGCCGTACGGGACTCAGCGAAGAACGACTGCGCCAAATCGCATGCCACTACGGGTGTTCGGATCAGGCGCTGATCGATGCGCTCGCCTCGATGGCAGCCAGTCGTCGCTCCAAGCACTGGTGGGACGAATACCGGGGCAAGCTTCCCGACGGACATCTCGATGTGTCCGAGATCGAGCACTACGCGACCCGCATCATGACGGCACAGACTGTGCACCTGCCTGGCCTCTTCCAGACCGAAGAGCACGCCCGAGCAATCTTCGACTTCGCGGTTCCACCGCTGCCACGCCTTGAGGTGGAACTGCGCGTCGCGCACCGCATGAGCCGTCAAGCCGTCCTTGACGGAGAACGGCCAACGCCGTACACCGGCATCATTCATGAAGCCGCACTGCGGCTGGAGTTCGGCGGTCGCGACGTGGCGCGCCGACAACTGGAGCACCTCGCGGACTCATCCGAGCAGGACCACGTCACACTGCTTGTCATTCCGTTCAGCGCGGGGGCCTTCCACGGGGCCGGGCAGTCAATCCTCTATGCGGAGGGCCCCGTCCGGCAGCTGGACACCGTCCAACTCGATACGTCGTTCGGCGCCCAATTCCTGGATGCTCCGACGCCGCTTGCGAACTATCGTTCTCTCCTGGACCTGATGGTGCGCTCGGCGCTCCCTCACGATGAGTCGCGCGCACTCATCCGGTCCATCGCCCGCGAGTTGTGAGAGGTCCAGACAATGCCCGAACGTGAATGGCAGCGCTCGTCCTTCTGCGCCGGTGGCGGCAACAACTGCGTTGAGATTTCCGCCGGTAACGCGGACCACATCGCCCTCCGCGAGAGCGAGATCCCGACTGTTGTCATATCGACGAACCGGGCAGCGCTACGCGCCCTTGTGCTCGGAGTGAAGGCCGACAAGTCCGAACTCGGCTGACGGAAGCAGGCGGCAGCAACGGGCAAGGCAGGGTGCCCCCTATACCCACCGTGCCGGAGTCGACCAAGACCTCCCTCGCCCAGAAGCTCACCGCGCGAGCCCGTACCGCCTGGGCCCCAGCTGGCCGCTGTGCACGTCCGCCACCGCGGCGAGTTCGCCTACGTGGACGGCGAATTCGCCGACGGCGAGAGCGTCAAGCTGATGCGTCTGCGCTACAGCGGATCCGCCAGCACCTGGGGCTTCGCCCTCTACCTCGCCAGCACCGACAAGTACGAAGACAGCATGCTGCCCACCGGCAGCTTCGTCGGCACTCCTGAGAAAGCGCTGGACTGTGCCTGCGGCCTCTACCTCGCCACCTCAGACATCTGAAGACGCCAGGTGTCCTCCGGCCACGCAAGCGGGCGGAATGATCCGCCGAGCTCGTGTGTCGTCTCGTCAGCGAAGCACCTTTACCATCACGCGTTCCCTGGTCACACCATCGGACAACAGGTCTCCGAGCTCTCCCGCGACGACGAAGCCGTTGCGCTGATACAGCGCGATGGCCGGCTCGTTGCCCGGGATCACCGCGAGTTTCAGCGTCGTAGCACCCGACTGCAGGGCCCACGTTTCGACTGCCGCTATCAACCGATCTCCGACGCCGCGGCGTGGGGTCCGCACCATTGGGCAGACGGTCGACCTTGAGCCGAATTACGGTCCCCTCGATGATCGGCAGCTCGGCGCCGTGGGCAAGCCAGGCGGCGCGACGGGTCAGTCTCGGGTGGAGCCGGTCGAAGGCGGTGGCCACCGCGCTGCCGTACCGCTCCGTCTCCGTGCAGCCCGGCCAGTGTCCTTCGCAGCCGTGCCACGTCGACGCGGCCACAGTTGAGCCCGTCATACAACGCGCCGTGCCCACGGCGATGCTCAGGTGCGAGCGCGAGATCGACCAAGGTTCGTACCGGCCCGTCCGAGCACAGCAGTGCGTCGCACAGCTCGAACAACTCGTCGCCCCGCCTGGTCAGGCACGCATAGAACTCCGACCGGAAGTGTGACGCTTGCGCGAACGCTTCCCGGCGAACACCCTCGTCCAGCAGACTCGACTCCACGGCCTTCGTCACGGTCACGTGCGCTCCTTGGTCGGAGCACAGGATCGGGCGAAAGCCGCCCGCATGTCTGCTGAACTGCTAAAACACCGGTCAAGTTCGAGGTGGCGTTCGACGCCGGACGATAAACGACAAGCTTAGAAGACACGAGGGTACGCGTCGGCGTCGTTGGTACGCTTCAGGGCCTTCGCCGCGTCGCCCATACCCTTCTTGGCCTCCTCGTACACCCGCTCCCACTCGGGCTGGAACTCGTCCGAGGCACGCTTCAGGAACAGCATCCCGAAGATGTAGTCCTGGTACTCGGAGGCGTCCATCCGCCCGCGCAGAATGCCGGCAGCGAGAAGAGACGCCGCTCGAGTTCGGGCAGGGTGATTCTGGCTACGCGCCATTCCTTCGCGGGAGAGGACCGAGCAGTCGGCGGCATGGCCCCAGCGGGCGGCCCAGGCCGCGGTGGACTTGGGTGGCTTCCCGCGCTCGAAGGGACGGTGCTTGGGCTGGTTCGCCTTGCAGGAGCCATCATCGCACTGCCCGACCAGGCTCCTGGCGTGGTCGACGGCCGCGGTCTCCCGGTCATTCAGCGCCTTGCGACGGTCGCCCTCGACGCTCTTGTCATTCCTTTTGTCGAAAGTTCTTGAAGCTCGGGTTGGTGATTGGCCACCCGGAAACGCAGCTGCACCCTCGGCCTCCCGGCGGGACGGGGAGGCGGACCCCGTCGTACGTACATCAGATGCGGACGATCCGCAGCAGCAGCCTATGACGGCCGCCCTGGCAGTGCCAGCCCCGGCGATCAGCCGCTGCGGCGATCAGCCGGCCACCGCGGTCTCCCGGCGCACCGTCGTCGCGATCGTCGCCGAGCCGACCACGCGGGTGCCGTCGTACAGCACGACGGCCTGGCCGGGGGCCACGCCCCGTACCGCCTCGGCGAAGGTGACGTTCAGTGTGCCGTCCACGAGCTCGGCGGTCACCTCGGTCTCGCCTCCGTGGGCGCGGAGCTGGGCGGTGTAGGTGCCGGGGCCGACCGGGACGGTGCCGCACCAGCGGGGCTTGATGGCGGTCAGCGCGGTGACGTCGAGGGCCTCGACCGGGCCGACCGTCACCGTGTTGTTCACCGGGGAGATGTCCAGGACGTAGCGCGGCTTGCCGTCGGGGGCCGGGTGGCCGATGCGCAGGCCCTTGCGCTGGCCGATGGTGAAGCCGAAGGCGCCCTCGTGGGTGCCGAGCCTGTTACCGGACTCGTCGAGGATGTCGCCCTCGGCCTTGCCGCCGAGGCGGTCGGCCAGGAAGCCCTGGGTGTCGCCGTCGGCGATGAAGCAGATGTCGTGACTGTCGGGCTTCTTCGCGACGGCCAGGCCGCGGGCCTCCGCCTCGGCGCGGATCTCTTCCTTGGTGGTGAGGGTGTCGCCGAGCGGGAACATGGCGTGGGCGAGCTGCTTCTCGTCCAGGACGCCGAGGACGTACGACTGGTCCTTGGCCATGTCCGAGGCGCGGTGGAGCTCACGGCTGCCGTCCTCGTTCAGCACGACCGTGGCGTAGTGGCCGGTGCAGACGGCGTCGAAGCCGAGGGCGAGCGCCTTGTCGAGCAGCGCCGCAAACTTGATCTTCTCGTTGCAGCGCAGACACGGGTTGGGGGTGCGGCCCGCCTCGTACTCGGCGATGAAGTCCTCGACCACGTCTTCACGGAAGCGTTCCGCCAGGTCCCAGACGTAGAACGGAATGCCGATGACGTCCGCGGCGCGGCGGGCGTCGCGGGAGTCCTCGATGGTGCAACAGCCGCGCGCTCCGGTACGGAACGACTGCGGGTTCGCGGAGAGGGCGAGGTGCACACCGGTCACGTCGTGGCCCGCCTCGGCGGCGCGGGCCGCTGCGACGGCGGAGTCGACACCGCCCGACATGGCGGCGAGCACCCGGAGGGGGCGCGGGGAAGTCTGATTCATAGCTCCACCAGGGTACGGGTCGCCGGGAACCGAACGCTCGCGGATATGCGTTGTCGGTCACATGGGGACCAAGGGGACGGCGGGCGCCAAGGGCTCCGCAGGGGCGAAGGCGGGGCACGGCATCAGCCGGCGCGGGCTGCTGATCGGCGCTGCCGTCACGGCCGTGGGCACGGCGGCGCTGGCGCGGACGAAGCTGGAGCATGCCTGGTGGCGGCTGCCGGGAGTCAACAAGCCCCGGAAGCCGGGTGAGCTGGACTACGCCGGGGCGGAGTGGATAGCGGCGTCCCCGGCGAACTGGCGGCGGGCGGACCGCCCCGCCGACTACGGCATCGACCGGGTCGTCATCCATGTCACTCAGGGCAGCTACCGCGGCGCGGTCAAGGTCTTCCAGAGCCCGGACCACGGGGCGGCGGCGCACTACGTGGTGCGCCGGGACGGCCATGTGGCGCAGATGATCCGTGAGCTGGATGTGGCGTTCCACGCCGGGAACAGGTCGTACAACGAGCGCAGTGTCGGCATCGAGCACGAGGGGTTCGTGGACCGGCCGCAGGACTTCACGGCGGCGATGTACGCGTCGTCGGCGCGGCTGACGGCCGCGATATGCGGGCGGTACGGGATTCCGGTGGACCGCAAGCACATCATCGGGCATGTGGAGGTGCCGGGCACGGACCACACCGATCCCGGTCCGCACTGGGACTGGGACCGGTATCTCAAGCTGGTACGGACAGCCGCTGGAGGCCGTTAGCTGAGCCCCGCCGTCCTGGCGCGCTCGACCGCCGGCCCGATCGCCCGTGCCACGTCCTCGACGTCCTGCTCGGTCGACGTGTGGCCGAGCGAGAACCGCAGCGTGCCGCGGGCCAGGTCCGGATCGGTGCCGGTGGCCAGCAGCACATGGCTGGGCTGGGCGATGCCCGCCGTGCAGGCGGAGCCGGTGGAGCATTCGATGCCCTGGGCGTCCAGCAGCAGCAGGAGGGAGTCGCCCTCGCAGCCGGGGAAGGTGAAGTGGGCGTTGGCCGGGAGCCGGCCGCCGGGGGCGGGGTCGCCGCCGAGGATGGCGTCGGGGACCGCGGCCAGCACGGCCGCGACCAGCTCGTCGCGGAGCCCGCCGATCTCGCGGGCGAACTCCTCGCGCCGTTCGGCGGCGAGCCGTCCGGCCACCGCGAAGGCGGCGACGGCGGGCACGTCGAGGGTCCCGGAGCGCACATGCCGCTCCTGGCCGCCGCCGTGCAGCACGGGTACGGGGGTGTGTTCGCGGCCGAGCAGCAGCGCGCCGATGCCGAACGGGCCGCCGATCTTGTGCGCGCTGACGGTCATCGCGGCCAGCCCCGAGCCGGCGAAGTCGACGTCCAGCTGGCCGAAGGCCTGGACCGCGTCGGCATGCATCGGCACGTCGAACTCGTTGGCCACGGCTGCCAGTTCACGTACCGGCATGATGGTGCCGATCTCGTTGTTGGCCCACATGACGGTGACCAGCGCGACGTCGTCGGGGTTGCGCAGGATCGCCTCGCGCAGCGCGTCCGGGTGGACGCGTCCGTAGGTGTCGACGGGGAGGTATTCGACGGTCGCGCCCTCGTGTTCCGCGAGCCAGTCGACGGCGTCCAGCACCGCGTGGTGCTCGACGGGACCGGCGAGAACGCGGGTGCGCCGTGGGTCGGCGTCGCGGCGGGCCCAGTAGAGGCCCTTCACGGCGAGGTTGTCGGCCTCGGTGCCGCCGGAGGTGAAGACCACCTCGCTGGGGCGTGCGCCGAGGGCGTCGGCGAGGGTCTCTCTCGACTCCTCGACGGTACGGCGGGCCCGGCGCCCGGCGGCGTGCAGTGAGGACGCGTTGCCGGTGACGGCGAGCTGGGCGGTCATCGCCTCGATCGCTTCCGGAAGCATCGGCGTGGTCGCGGCGTGGTCGAGGTAAGCCATGGTGGGCTCGATTCTACGAGCCCGCGGCGGGGCGTACGGCGGGCGCATCGTGCCCCGGCACCCGCGCACGGCCGGGTGCGGTCTTCCTCGCCCCGTTCCCGGGCCCGTCCGGGCGGGGAGGGCGTCGGGCTCCGCGCCCGGTTCAGCCGGCGAAGTCCCGGGCGACGAGGCCGTTGCCGGTGTCGAGGAGGGGCCGCTCGGCCCCGGTGACTCCGCCGGTACGCGCGGTGGGGCGCGCCGTGTCGTTTTGGCGACATGTCGCAAGCACGGCACGGAAAAGGCTGGTGCGGCCGATCAGTGGGGCCCCAGTCTTGAGCCGCACCGCGTGTCCATTTCCTTGCCTCCTGGAAAGGTTCCGATGCACAGACGGTATCGCTCTGCCGCCGTACTGGCGGCAGGAGTCCTCATCGCCACCCTGGCCCCCACCTCCTCCGGCGCGAGCGCCGCCCTGGCGCCCGCCTCCGTCGGCGCGAACTCCGCCGGCCGCCCCCAGGTCAGCTCCGTCACGCTCGTGACCGGTGACCGGGTGCGGCTGGAGACCTTCCCCGGCGGCCGGAAGGCCGTCTCCGTCGAGCCGGCCTCGGGCGCTTCGCAGGCCGACTTCACCCAGCTGGAGATCGACAAGCAGCTGTACGTGCTGCCCCGCGCCGCGCTCCCGTACATCGCCTCCGGCAAACTGGACCGGCAGCTGTTCAACATCACCTCCCTGGTCAAGCAGGGGTACGACGACGCCCACACCTCCGCCATCCCGCTGATCGCCCGCTACACCGGCGGCACGAACCCCACGTCCAAGGGGGCGCCCACCGGTTCGCGCAAGGGCCTGGTCATCAAGAGCCTGCGCGGCTCGGCACTGAAGGCGGACAAGAGGCAGGCCGGGCGCTTCTGGAAGGCCATCGACGACGACGCGCTCGCCAAGAGCGGCGCCGAGGGCGGCGCGAAGAACGCTTCCGAGAACTCTTCTTTCAAGAACGCGGCCTTCGAGGGCGGCGTCGAGAAGCTGTGGCTGGACGCGAAGGTCCACGCCTCCCTCGATCGCAGCACCGCGCAGATCGGTGCGCCCGAGGCGTGGAAGGCCGGCTACGACGGACACGGCGCGACCGTCGCCGTCCTGGACACCGGCGTCGACGCCACCCACCCCGACCTGGCCGGGAAACTCGGCGAAGTACGCAACTTCACCGACGGACCCACCGCGAACGACGGCCACGGCCACGGCACCCACGTCGCCTCCACCATCGCCGGCAGCGGCGCCGCCTCGGGCGGCTCGCGCAAGGGCGTGGCACCGGGGGCACGGCTGCTGATCGGCAAGGTGCTCGACGACGGCGGCTCCGGCTCGTACTCCGCCATCATGGGCGGCATGGACTGGGCCGCCCACTCGGGCGCCGACATCGTCAGCATGAGCCTGGGCGGCCAGCCCACCGACGGCACGGACGTACTCAGCCTCGTCCTCGACGGCCTCAGCGAGGAGACCGGCACCCTCTTCGTCGTCGCGGCGGGCAACGCGGGCTCCGACTACTCGGTGGGCTCCCCGGGCGCCGCGGCGAGCGCGCTGACCGTGGGCGCCGTCGACCGCGACGACAAGCTGGCCCCCTTCTCCAGCCGCGGCCCGCGCGTCGGGGACAACGGCATCAAGCCCGACCTCACCGCCCCCGGCGTCGGCATCGTCGCCGCCCGCGCGGCCGGCACGTCCATGGGCAACCCGGTGGACGCGGCCTACACCGCCGCGTCGGGTACGTCCATGGCGACCCCGCACGTGGCGGGCGCGGCAGCGATCCTGGCCGGGCGTCACCCCGACTGGAGCGCCCAGCAGCTCAAGGACGCGTTGATGAGCACGACGCGTACCGCCCCCGACCAGACGGTCTACGAGCAGGGCACCGGCCGGGTGGACGTGGCCCGCTCGGTGCGCCAGCAGGTGCGCGCCACCGGCACCACCACCTTCGGCGCCCTGGCACCGGACTCGGGCCCGCGGCAGGTGAGCGTCACCTACACCAACGACGGCGACGCGCCCGTGTCGCTCACCCTGGACACCACCTTCGACAAGCTCTACGGCTCCCCGGCCCCGGCAGGCGCCATAGGCACCCCCGCGCAGGTCACCGTGCCCGCCCACGGCACCACCGACGTGACCGTGACCCTCGACGCACCCGCGCTGCCGGAGGGCGTCTACAGCGGTCGCCTCACCGCCACCTCGGCCGACGGGCAGGCCGTCACGCACACCGTTCTCTCCGCGGTGAAGGACCCGGTCACGCACAAGGTCACCGTGCGCGGCATCGACCGCGCCGGGCAGCCGGCGACCATCTTCCCGCTGATCCTGCTGGGCCCCACGGGCCGCTTCGATGTCGTCGAGGAGGTGCCGGCGGGGAAGAGCCTGACGGTGGACATGCCCGAGGGCATGTACTACCTGCACGGCGTCATCACGCAGCACACGGAGGACAACGTCACCAACAGCCTGGTGGTCAACCCCCACCTGCGGGTGGGCGGCGCCACGGACCTGGTGCTCGACGCACGCAAAGCGGTCCCCGTGAAGATCCAGACCCCCCAGCGGGCCGAACAGCGAGGCCCGCTGGTCTTCTCCACCCACTGGAAAACCGGCGACCGGGAGTTCGCCAGCTTCTTCACCAGCGGACACAGCGGCGGACAGCTCCTCTACGTCACGCCCACCGAGGAGTTCACCGAGGGAACCTTCGAGTTCTCCTCCCGCTGGCAGCTGACCGCACCGATGCTCCGCGCACGCGCGGTCTCCGCCACCGCCGCGGCCGGTGTCCCCGTCCGTCTGCTCCACAACTCCCCCGCTGTGGAAGGCGTGCGGCGCCTGCGGGTGGTGGACGCCGGGCACGGACGCCCCGAGGACTACGCGGCGCTGCGCGCACGGGGCATAGACGTCCGCGGAGCGGCGGTGCTCGTGGAACTGGAGGGGGTGGAGTACGACGAGGCGGTGACCTCGGCCGCCCGAGCCGGAGCCGCGGCCGCCGTCACCACCGCCGGCGGCAACTGGTACGCGACCACGCCCTGGCAGCCGGTGGGCCAGCGGCTGCCCGCGATCGGGCTGTACGCCTCCCACGCTGCCGCGCAGCGGCTGCGCGCGCCGGGCACCGTGCTGGAGTTGAAGGGGACCCCGGAAAGCCCCTACCTCTACGACGTCGTGCAGCTCTCCGAACAGCGCGTCCCCGAGCACGTGGTCCACAAGGTCGGGCCGAAGAACACGGCCACCGTGGTCTCGCGCTACCCGGACACGGGCGGGGCGCGCTACGTCGCGGAGGACCGGCTGTCCTGGCGTCCGTGGGAGGGGGAGGATGTGCAACTCTCCATTCAGGCCCGGTACGTCCGCACCGGGCAGGTGCGGACGGAGTACCTGAGCGGTCCCGCCGACACCCGGTGGCTGCACTGGGTCAACCCCCGCAACACCTGGGCGATCCAGGCAGCGGGGACCGGCATGTTCGGCCCCCTGCGCACCTACCGGCCCGGTGAGCACGCCACGGAGAGCTGGTACGCCCCCGTGGTGCGCCCGGCGATCCCCCGAGGTGTCGAAGGGCTCGCCCACCGCAAGGGCGACCGGCTGACCATAGGGATCCCCGAGTTCGCCGACACCGCCTCCGACCACTACGGCTACGCCCTGCCCCGCCAGGACGCCGACACCCCCTACCCCGACGAGACCCGCGCCGTACTGCGTCGCGACGGCGAGATCCTCGCCGAAGGCTCCCGGGCGTGGGGCGTCTTCCCCGCGGGCGGGGACGACGGCCGCTACCGGTTGGACCTGGACGTGAAGCGCACCGGCCCCGAGCGCACCCTCTCGCGGGCCACCAGCACCCGCTGGTCGTTCACGGCCCCTCGCCCGGCCGAGGGCAAGGAGTCCCTGCTTCCCCTCCTCCAGCTCGACTACGACGTGGCCACCGACCTCCAGGGCTCCGCCCCTGACTCCGGGTCCTTCGCCTTCGGAGTGAGCGCCCGCCACCAGGACGGTCTGACGGGCCGTTCCGTGAAGGGCATGGAGGTGTCCGTCTCGTACGACGACGGCGGGCACTGGCAGGCGGCGAGGACTTCCGCCCGGGGCGACGGCGCCTACCGTGTCCGGGTCACCCACCCCTCGACTGCCCGCACCAGCGGGTACGTCACGCTGCGGGTCCGCGCCTGGGACGACGCGGGCAACGAGGTGACGCAGGAGATCGAGCGGGCGTACGCGCTGAGGTAGTACGCGAGATCCCGGAAGCCGCGACCGGCCCCGGTCGCGGCTTCCGTGCGTCCTACAACAGCCAGTCGCGCCGCGCCGCCTGCCACACCAGCTGCGTACGCGTCGTCGCGCCCGCCCGCTGCATCAGCGCGGTGATCCGGCGCTGCACCGTGCGGTGGCTGACACCCAGCTGGGTGGCGATCGCCTTGTCCGCGACGCCCGCGACAACCAGGGAGAGCATATAGCGCTCGTCGTCGGCGCGACTGCCGCCCGGTCCCATTCCGCCGGCGAACTGGATGCCGCGCTCGGGCTCCTGGAGCACCAGAGCCTCAGCGGCATCGGGCTGCGCGAGGTGACCCGGGCCGCGGGCGTCACACCCACCGCCTTCTACCGGCACTTCGACGACACCGCGGCGCTCGGTGTGGCGCTCGTCGAGGAGGCGCTGGGCAGCCTGCACGGGATGATCGGGGCGACGCTCGCCGAGACCGGCGACAGCGAGGAACGCCTGGACCGCAGCATCGAACTGATCATGCGCTATGTCGGCGAGCAGCCCGCCCACTTCCGCTTCATCGCCCGTGAACAGCACGGCGGCGTCGGCCCGGTCCGCGCGGCCATAGCGGCCCAGCTGCGGCGGTTCGCCGAGGAGGTGGCGGCGGCGCTCGCCGAGGAGCCGCAGTCCCGGGGCTGGAGCGAAGAGGACCTGCTGATGCTCGGCGGCCTCTATGTCGACCACATGGTGATCACCGCGTCGGCACTGCTGGACGCGGGACCGGACGGCGAGCGGGAGGTGGCCGGGGTGGCCCGCCGCCGGCTGAGACTGGTCACCCTCGGCAGGCTGCACTGGCTGGACGGCGCCGGCCGGACCGATGGCCCATGAGGTCTCCTGCTCGGATCAGGCCGGACCGATGGTCCATGAGGTCTCCTGCTCGGATCAGGCCCGGCCCGCCTGCCCGTACAGCGCCACGACCGCTGCCGCGTGGCGGGCGAGGACGTCGCGGGCCTGGGGCGGCGAGAGCACTTCCACGTTCGGGCCGAAGGAGAGCAGGGCGCGGGCCCACTCGACCGAGTCGACCGCCAACTCCGCCCGCAGCCACTCCCCGCCCTCCTCGCCCGCCTCACGCCCATCGGGCCCCTCGGGGCTCGGCTCCCCCGTCAGCGCCCCGCCGTGCAGGCGCACGAAGAGGTCGAGCCGGGAGCGGTGCACGCGTACCCGCAGCCGTACCCGCCCCGGCCGTTCGTCGACCTGCCTGCGCAGCGCGCCCCACAGGTCCGCCAGCTCCACCCCGGGCCGGCGCACGACCGGTTCGTCCGCGAGTTCGGCCCGCCGCACCCGGTCGGCCCTGAAGAGCCGGGGCACCCCGTCCCGGTCCGCCACCAGGTACCAGACGCCCGCCTTCACGACGAGGCCGTACGGATCGACGGTGTAGGCGCGCGGGGTGCTCGTACCGCTGTGGCGGTAGTTCAGCCGCAACCGCCGGTCGGCGAGGACGGCCTCGTGCAGTTCGGCCACATCGACGGTCGGCCGCGGGCCGCTCATCCAGCGCACCGGGTCGACCAGGATCCGCCTGCTGGTCAGTTCGGCGGCGGGCCGGTGCGGTTCGGGCAGGGCGGCCATCACCTTGCGCAGCGCGGAGCCGAGCGCCTCGTCGAGGCCGAGCGCGGCATGGGCGCCCTCGGCGGCGAGGACGAAGAGGGCGCGCGCCTCGTCGGCGGTGAGCCCGGTGACATCGGTACGGAACCCGGGCAGCAGCGCGATGCCGCCGTGCCGCCCGCGCTCGGCGTAGACCGGGACGCCGGAGGCGGAGAGCGCCTCGATGTCCCGGTAGATGGTGCGTACGGAGACTTCGAGGCGCTCGGCGAGCTCGGTGGCGGTCACCAGGCCGCGGGTCTGGAGCAGCAGGAGGATCGAGAGCAGCCGGTCGGATTTCACCTCACCAGCTTCTCCCGTCCGCCACCCCTCCCCGGACGCCGCCAGCCGTCAGGAGCGCGGTGCGCGCGCCAGCTGGCGGGACTGGGCCACCAGGCGGTCCGCGCTGTCCCAGACGTCCGCGTCCTCCTCCAGGAAGCCGCCCGCGAGGTTGCGGGTGGTGATGGAGACACGCAGCGGGCCAGGGGCCGGGCGGCAGCGGATGTGGGTGGTGAGCTCGATGGTCGGCGTCCAGCCCTTGAGCCCCAGCTCGAACGAGGTCGGCGGCAGCGCGTCGACGGTGAGCAGCAGGGAGTACGGGTCGGCGTCGCGGCCGTCCGCAAGGCCGAACCAGCCGCGCATCTCGCCCTTGCCGGACGGTGCGCCGACGGCCCAGCCCACGGTCGACGGGTCGAGCTTGATGCTGAGCCGCTCGGTGATCGCGGAGCTTCCGGGGATGGGCGCCGGGCCGTCGCCCGGGCCGAAGCACTGCTCGATCGGCGCCATGGTCGGCGGCTTCGCCGACGTACGGATGTCGTCGGAGAGGGAGTCCAGGTCGCCGTAGGTGCCAAGGATCCGGATGCGCTCGACCTCGGTGCCGTCCTCCGCGTACTGGAAGAGGGACGCCTGGCCGGTGGAGAGGGTCCGGCCGGTGCGGACAACATGCGTACGGATCACCGCGGGTCCTGGGACGGACGCGGTGAGGTAGTGCGCGGAGACCGAGAAGGGATCGGAGTGAGGCAGGGCCTCGCCGAGCGCGCGGCCGAGCATGGCCAGCAGATACCCGCCGTTGACGGCGCGGATGATCGTCCAGCCCGCGGAGAGCTCGGCGTCGTAGACGCCTTCTTCGCGAAGGGTGACGGCGGTGTCCCTGTCGAACTCGCTGTCACCGATGAGTGCCTGAGCTGCCTGTGCCATGAGATGCACCGTACACCGAGCGCATTACTGAGCGGTAGCTTTTTTGAGTCGTCGAGGTATCGGCATATCGCGGGCACGGGGTGTCCGGTCAGGTGGCCGCGGAGCTCTCCTCCGCCGTGGCCGAGGAACGGTTGTAGGCGCGGGGCGCCCGCCAGTGGAAGCGCATCGCCAGCAGCCGCAGAACAAAAGCGGTGATCGCGGCGCTGCCGCTGGTGAAGGCGTTCAGCGCGTCGAAGCGGATGCACAGCACGATCATGGTGGCGCCGACGATCGCGGGCACCGCGTACAGATCGCGGTCCCAGCGCAGCAGCGACGGCGTCTCGTTGGCGAGTACGTCACGCAGCACACCGCCGCCGACCGCGGTGGCCAGGCCCAGGGCAGCCGATGCGGTGAGACCGAGGCCGTAGTCGTAGGCCTTGACGGTGCCGGCGACACAGAACAGCCCGAGGCCCGCCGCGTCGAAGACGTTGACGGCGACCTGGATCCGCTCGACGTGCGGATGCAGGAAGAAGACCAGGCCGGCGGCGAGCAGCGGGGTGAGGAAGTAGCCGAGATCGGTGAAGGCGGCGGGCGGGACCGCTCCGATGATCACGTCACGGAACAGCCCCCCGCCCAGCGCTGTCACCTCGGCGAGTACCGCGATGCCGAAGACATCGAAGTTCTTGCGTACGGCGAGCAGTGCGCCGGAGATCGCGAAGACAAAGATTCCGACGATGTCGAGCGCATGCTGGACGGAGGGCGTGAACAGTTCGTTGAGCACCGGGCAATTGTGCCGGTTCTACTCCTTGGGGCTGTCCTGCGAGGTCCCGGAGTCCGTCGCATCCTGTGATTCCTCGTCGGCCACGGTCTCCTCGGAGCCCTTGGTGATCTTGGCCGGGGCCTCCGTGGCAGCCGGTTCCGGGGCCTCCGGGGCAGTCGGCTCCGATTCCTGCTCCGGCTCCGGCTCCTTCTTCAGAGCCACGATCTCCACCGCGTCCCGCGCCGAGTCCAGCGCGGTATCGCCCGGCATCTGGTCCGGCGCGTTCTCCGGGTGGTGGCAGGCCACCTGGTGCCCGGTCTTCAGCGTGACCAGCGGCGGCTCCAGCGTCGTGCAGGCCGCGGTCACCTTCCAGCAGCGGGTGTGGAAGTGGCAGCCGCTGGGCGGCGAGATCGGCGACGGCACGTCACCCTTGAGCAGGATCCGCTCGCTCTTGGCCGACCGGCGCTTCGGGTCGGGGATCGGCACCGCGGAGAGCAGTGCCTTGGTGTACGGGTGCATCGGCGCCTTGTACAGCGACTCGCGGTCGGCCAGCTCCACGATCTTGCCGAGGTACATGACCGCGATCCGGTCCGAGACGTGCCGGACCACCGAGAGGTCGTGGGCGATGATCACGTACGTGAGACCCAGCTCCGACTGGAGGTCGTCGAGCAGGTTCACCACCTGTGCCTGGATCGACACGTCGAGCGCCGACACCGGCTCGTCCGCCACGACCAGCTTCGGGTTGAGCGCGAGCGCGCGGGCGATCCCGATGCGCTGGCGCTGACCGCCGGAGAACTCGTGCGGATACCGGTTGTAGTGCTCCGGGTTGAGACCGACGACCTCCAGCAGTCGCTGCACCTCCTTCTTGACCCCGCCCTCGGGCTTGACGCCCTGGAGCTTGAAGGGGGCGCTGACGATCGTGCCGATCGTGTGCCGGGGGTTCAGCGAGGAGTACGGGTCCTGGAAGATCATCTGCATGTCGCGGCGCATCGGACGCATGCCGCCGACGCCGAGATGCGTGATGTCCTTGCCGCCGAACTCGACGGTGCCTTCGGTGGGTTCGAGCAGCCGGGTGATCAGCCGCCCCATCGTCGACTTGCCGCAGCCGGACTCGCCGACGACGCCCAGGGTCTCCCCCGCGTACACCTCGAAGTCGATTCCGTCGACGGCCTTCACGGCGCCGGCCTTGCGCTGCAGCAGGCCCTTCCTGATGGGGAAGTGCTTGCGCAGCCCGGTCACCTTGAGCAGTACCTCACGGGAGGCGGCGTCCCGGCCGGCGCCGCCGCTTCCCGCGGACCTCTGCGCAGGGACGTCCACGCCCTTGTCCTCGCTCGTCACGGCTTTGTCCTCGCTCACAGCTTGGGCGCAATCTCTTCGGTCCAGATACGCTCCCGCTGCTCCTGCGACATGTGGCAGGCCGCCCAGTGCCGGCTGCCGACCTCCTGCAGCTCGGGCCGCACGGTGCGGGTGACGTCGTCCTTGGGCACATCCGCGTACGGGCAACGCGGGTTGAAGGCGCAGCCCGACGGAATGTTGATCAGCGAGGGCGGAGATCCCTTGACCGGGATGAGCCGCTCCGTCTGCTCACGGTCGAGGCGCGGCATCGAACCGAGCAGACCCCAGGTGTAGGGGTGCCGCGGCTCGTAGAACACCTTCTCGGCCGGTCCGCGCTCCACGCAGCGCCCGCCGTACATCACGAGGATGTCGTCGGCGAGCTCGGCGACGACGCCGAGGTCGTGCGTGATGATGATGACGGCGGAGCCGAACTCCTTCTGCAGATCCCGGATCAGGTCGAGGATCTGCGCCTGGACGGTCACGTCCAGGGCGGTGGTCGGCTCGTCCGCGATCAGCAGCTCGGGGTTGTTGACCAGCGACATCGCGATCATCGCGCGCTGGCGCATACCGCCCGAGAACTCGTGCGGGTAGCTGTCGACGCGCTTGTCCGGCTGGGGGATGCCCACCCGGTCGAGCATCTCGATGGCCCGCCTGCGGGCCGTCTTCTTGTCCACGTTGTGGTGGACCCGGTAGGCCTCCACGATCTGCTTGCCGATCGTGTAGTAGGGGTGCAGCGCGGACAGCGGGTCCTGGAAGATCATGGCCATGTCGCGGCCGCGCAGCTTGCGCACCTCGTCCGGGTCCGCGGACAGCAGCTCCTTGCCGTCCAGCCAGATCTCACCGGAGACCCGTGCCTTGCGCTTGCCGTACTGGCCCGCGGTGTGCAGGCCCATGATGCCCAGCGATGTGACGGACTTGCCGGAGCCGGACTCGCCGACGATGCCGAGGGTCTTGCCCTTCTCCAGCTGGAAGTTGAGCCCGTCGACGGATTTGACCAGTCCGTCGTCGGTCGGGAAGTGCACCTTGAGGTCGCGCACTTCGAGGAAGGCGGTGGGAGCGGGCGAGCCGGCCGGGGCGGGTTCGCCCAGCGCGGCACCGCTCTTGTGCAGTTCGGTCATCCCAGCCTCACTCGCGGGTCGATGACGGCGTACAGAATGTCGACGACGAGGTTGGCGACGGCGATCGCGAGAGCCGCGAACAGGGTGACGCCGAGGATCACGGGCAGGTCCTTGTTGCTGATGGCCTGGACAGCCGCGAGACCGAGCCCCGGCAGGTTGAACGTGGACTCGGTGAGGACGGCGCCACCGAGGAGCACGCCGATGTCGAGGCCGAAGACGGTGAGGATCGGCGTCATCGCGGAACGCAGGGCGTGCCGGGTGATGACACTGCCCTCGCCCAGGCCCTTGGAGCGGGCGGTACGGATGTAGTCCTCGCCGAGCACTTCGAGCATGGTGGCCCGGGTGAGCCGGGCATACATCGCGGCGTTCAGGAAGGCGAGCACGATCCACGGCAGGATCAGTGTCTGGAACCAGGCGCCGATGCTGTCGTCCGTGGAGAGGTTGTCGGCGATGTGCACCCAGCCGAAATTGTGCACGAACAGGCCCATCGCGACCATGCCGGTGAAGAAGATCGGCAGGGAGACGCCGGCGAGGGCGGTGGTCATCGCGGCGCGGTCCCAGATGCTGCCGCGCCGCAGCGCGGACACGACACCGGTGGCGACGCCGCCGAGAAGCCACAGGACGCAGGCACCGGCGGCGAGCGCGCCGGTGACGGGCAGGGCGTCCTTGAGGGTGGTCCAGACCGGTACCTCGGTACGGAAGGAGTAGCCGAAGCAGGGTGCGGCGCAGTGGGTGACGTCGTCACCGTTCGCGTAGTCGCGCCCCATCGGGATGCCCTTGACGAAGTCCCAGAACTGGACGAGAAGGGGGTCGTCGAGACCCAGTTTGATCCGGATGCCCTGGAGCTGCTCGACTCCGGTGGCCTTGCCGGCGAAGAGGACTGCGACGTCCTGACCCGCCCATTTAGGCAGCATGAAGAAGATGGTGAACGTCGCGAGCAGTACGACGAGCACCATGATGAGTACGGCGAACAGGCGCCGGATGAGATAAGCAAGCACTGTGCGCGGCCCGGCGGTGGCCGGGAACCCCTTGTGGGGGCTCCCGGCCACCGCCCCGGCCATCACCTGCCCTTCGGACTGGCGGGTTTCGGCGGCGGTGGGGCAGTCAACCGGGTTGACTGCAAATACTGTTGACTACAGCGGTTACTTGACGACGCCGAGCGCGGCGTAGTCGTAGCGGCCGTTGTAGGCGTCGGACATGTAGACGTTGGTCAGCCGGCTGCCGCGCCAGGTGATGTTCTTCTCGTAGATGAACGGCATCCAGTCGGCCTGGTCGAGGATCCGCTTGTCGAGGGACTTGTAGATCTCGCCGGCCTTCTCCGGGTCGGTCTCCGCGATCGCGTCGTCGAAGAGCTTGTCGATCTGCGGGTCCTTGAGCTGCGACTCGTTGTAGTTACCGGTGTCCGCGAGGAACCGGCTGTCCCACAGCGGCTGGCCGAAGCCCTGGCCGGACGGGAAGTCCGGGCCCCAGCCGCTCATCGTCATGCCGTAGCCGCGCTTCTTCACGACGGACGGGGAACCGGTGATGCTGGATGCCTCGGCGCCGTCGATCGGGTCGACCTCGATCTTGATGCCGACCTTGCCGAGCTGCTCCTGGAGCGCCTCGGCGGTGTCGACCTCGCCCGGGTTGTTGTTACGGGCGGTGAGCTTGGTGGAGAAGCCGTTCGGCTGGCCGCACGCCTTCAGCTCTTCCTTGGCCTTGGCCGTGTCCGGCTTGCCCTTGCGGGCGAGGACGCCGTACGGGTCGTAGTCGCTGTGGCCCTTGATGGAGGCCGGCAGGGTGCTGTTGGCGATGGCGCCACCGGCGATCTCGCCGCCGCGGGTCTGCTGGAGGCCGGCGAAGTCCGTGGCGTAGAAGACGGCCTTGCGGCAGTGGACGTTGTCCAGCGGCTTGGCCGTGTGGACGAGCGCGACGTAGCGGACGAAGGACGTCTGCATGTTGTCGACGCTGTCCTTGTGATCCGACACGGCGGTGACGCGGCCGGACTGGGTCATGCCGGTGCCGTTGAGGTCGAGGTCGTAGTCGCCCTCCATCAGCTTCTTGTCGTTCTCCTCCAGGTTGGCGGAGATCGTCACGCTGATCTTCTCGGGCAGCGCGGCGCGCACCGGGTCCGAGGACTTCTCCCACTTGTCGTTGCGGACGAGCTCGATGCTCTTGCCCGGCTTGTACGACGCGAACTTGTACGGGCCGGAGGAGAACGGGCGCTGGGTGTACTTCGCGCCGGTGTCCTTCGACGCCTTCACGGGCGAGCCGGTCGGCATGGCGAGGAACTGCTCGAAGTCACCGTTGGCCTTGGGCAGCTTGAAGACGATGGTGGTGTCGTCGGGCGTCTCGATCGTCTTCAGGCCGAGCTTGTCCGGGGACGAGTCCTTGTAGGGGCCCTTGTACTCGCCCTTGGGGTCGAGCGCCTGCTTCAGGTACTGCGGGCCGCCGGTGATGGTGTCCGTCGCCCAGATGCGCTCGATGCCGTACTTGATGTCCTTGGAGGTCAGCGCGGAGCCGTCCTCCCAGGTGATGCCGGGGCGCAGCTTGTACGTGTACGTCTTACCGTCGTCCGAGATGGTGGCGGAGCCGGTGGCGAGGTCGCCGACGAGCTTGGTGGAGGCCTGGCCCGGCTTGGTGTCGTACGTGATCAGCTGGCGGGTGTAGAAGCGCTGGAAGTCCCAGGCCATGCCGTAGTAGGTGCGCTGCGGGTCCGCGGAGTCGAGGTCCTGCTTGCCGATGAACTTCAGCGTTCCGCCCTTCTTGGCGGAAGCGTTGGCAACCTTGTTGAACGCGGCGTTGTAGCCGGCGGCCTTCGTCTTGCCGCCGCTGTCGCCGTCGTCGCTGCCGCCGCCGCACGCCGCGGTGGTCATCAGCGCCGCGACCACGAGGGCCGCACCAGCGGTGAGCCGTCGTTTCGAGGTAACTGTGGACATTTTCTCGTAACCTCCGAGATCGCGGTCCCAGGCCGTTGCTTGCCGGAGAACCATGGGAAGAGCCACCTGACAGTGCGGCAGGGGCAAGTCGTGGGTTATCGGGTCCCCTTGGGGTCCAGGGCGTCGCGCAGCCCGTCCCCGAAGAGGTTGAAGGCCAGTACGGTGATGAAGATCGTCACGCCGGGGAAGACCATGAACATCGGGTCGTGCTCGTACGTCTCCAGGGCGTCCCTCAGCATTCCGCCCCAGGAGGCCGTGGGCGGCCGGACACCGGCGCCGAGGAAGCTGAGGGCCGCTTCGGTGAGGATGTTGGTGGGGATCATGAGCGTCGCGTAGACGGTGATCGGGGCCACCAGGTTCGGCAGCAGCTCACGGAAGAGGATGTGAGTCCGCCCGCCGCCGAGACTGCGCGCCGCCTCCACGTACTCGCGCTCGCGCAGCGAGAGGGTCTGGCCCCGGACGATGCGGCCCACGTAGGGCCATCCGAAGAAACCGATGACGGCGACGAGTACGGCGATGCGCACCCCGCTGCCGGTGAGGCCCAGCAGGTCGTCGGGGAGGACCGAGACGAGGGAGATGATGAAGAGGAGCTGAGGGAAGGACAGCAGCACGTCCATCACCCGGCTGATCAGCGCGTCCACCCAGCCGCCGAAGTAGCCGGCGACGATCCCGAAGAGCGTGCCGAGCGCCACGGCGACCAGGGCCGCCAGGAACGCCACAATCAGCGAGATCCGGGCGCCGTAGACGATCCGGCTGAAGATGTCGCGCCCCTTGTTGGGTTCGACACCGAAGAGAAAGTCGCCGCTCACACCACCGAGGGAACCCGTGGGGAGATTGGTCAGCGGATCGAGCTTGTCCTGGTGGAAGTCGTTCGGCGGGTGACCCAGCAGTCCCACGATCAGGGGCGCGAAGACGGCCACCACGATCAGGACGAGGACAACGATGCCACCCGTCAGAGCGACCTTGTCCTGCTTGAGGCGGTTCCAGGCGATCTGCTTGAGGGAGCGCCCCTCGACCTTCTTCACCCCGGAGTCGACTGCGGGACCGCCGGTCGCGATCGGGTCCGCTTCCGTGGTCGGCTCGTGCAGTGGTGCCGTCATCGTGGCAAGGACCCCTCTCAACCGGCGGTGGCCGGGCCGAACTGGCCGCTGTGGCGGCTCGATGAGTCAGTCGTACGCAGAGGCGGCAAGACGCCCTTGCTGCGGGAGTCTTCATCGCGGTCGCGTGAGGTAGCCATAGCAACAGGCGAATGGATGCCTAACCGTGATGCGGTCAGGGGTGTTCCGTTATCCGGACGCATGTGAACGCCCTTCGAACACAGGTCAGTTGAGGCGGAAGGGGGCACACGCGTAGATTCACGCCGCTTTCACCACCAGACACACCCAGCACGGAAATCTCGGACATGGGAAGTCCGAGCCCGTGGTGGGAGGCCGACGACACACGGATCGGCCCGAGCACGGAAGGGCACGCGTGACCGCATTCCGGAAGTCGGATGCATACAGCAGCAATTCCGGACGTCAGGTGCGCACAGCGGGATTTCGGGTGCCGGGGACGGACGACTTCACTGCCGGCAGGGTCAGTACGCGCCCTGCGGCGGCGGATAGCCGTGCCCCGCCGCCGGGGCGGCCGGGGCATGGGCCTCGCGGTCGTAGAACGGGCGGGAATTGGCGCGGAGCCACATCGCGACCGGGTCGTACTCGTCGGACATCGCGACGGTGGAAACGGGCAGCCCGTCCGGGACCGCGCCGATCGACTGCTGCATCATCGCGCGCACCGCGTCGACGGAGGTCTGGCTCGTGTCGTAGAGATCGAGACCGATGGCGAGGTACGGCACCCCGAGCGCGGGCTGCACCCAGGCCCGGCGCAGGGAGCGGATCGCGGGGGTGTGATGGGCGTTCTGCGAGAGCAGGGCGTAGAACTGCGGGATCTCGATGGCCGGCTCGGTGAGCCGGAGCGGTCCCGCGGGCATCCGGTCGAGGCCGGTGGCGATACGGCGCAGATCCAGCCACGGGACGCCGACGCCGCCACCGGGGGCGTGCGGGTTGAGCCAGATGCCCCAGCGGTCCGGGAAGAGAGCGCGGGCGATGTCGAGTCCGGTGACTACTTCATGGGCCCGGTTCCAGCCGCTGGCCGAGAGTTCCTGGGCAGAGGTCACACAGGGCGCGTAGCCCAGCCCGTCGACCTCCATGTTCCCGTACTGGGCGTCGGGCGAGCCCGCCCGGCCGTGCCAGAGCAGCATCCAGATCCGGTCGCCGGCGAGCGCCCGGAGCAGTGCCTCGTACGCGTCGTAGCGCCCGGGCGTCACTTGGCGCAGCATGTGCTCGACCTGCCCGGCCGCCGCGGTGCCTGACGCACTCACCCTGGGTCCCGCCCCTCTTCGATCCACTGTGTCGGCCTGCCGCTCCCGGGGCACACGGGTGCGGCTCGGTGGCCGAGGCACTAGCCATCAAACCAGCTTATGCGGCACCCCTGACACCGACTTGACACCACAGGTCGACGGGGTCGCGCCCGCAATCCCCGGAGCCGGGGACTCCGCGCTCCAGTGCCCCTCCCGGCAGACTTTGCCCCCGTCGCACCGCCCAGCACGCCCGCTGGACGACGCTCCTTATGGGGCAGGCATTGCCAATCACGGCACTAGTAACCCTCGCGCTCGTAGAACGGCCGGATCCTGGCCCGCATCCAGTCGGCGACCGGGTCCTGCGCCACATCGAGCAGGATCAGATTGACCGGCCAGGGCACCTCGACACGGCCCAGTACGCGGCCCAGGGCGTCCATCGGGGCGTTGCGCCCCGCGCCGTCCCAGGTGGAGAACTCGACGCCTATGAAGAGAACGGGATCGCCGCCCTCGATGCTGGCCATCGTCCGGCGGGCGGTGCGCACGACGCCGCTCTCCTCGAATTCCCCGGCCGCGGCCGCGAGGAAGTCGACGGGCTCCCCCTGCCAGTCCGGCTCGTACAGCCGGACCCGGCCGCCGGTGGCCGGCCCGTCCAGCAAGGTGCGTCCGGCGCGGCAGAGCTCGGCGACGGCGGGCGGCGGCAGCGGCATGCCGACGGCGCCGCCCGGGTTGACCGCGATGCCGAGCTGCGGGGGCAGCCCGCGGGCGAATTCGACGGCGGGCGCAACGGTGAAGGACATTTGGGTGCCGACGCACTGCAGGAACTGATGTTCGGAGCTGAAGACGGGGACGTACGGAGCGCCGTCGATCTCCACCGTCGGCAGGTCGAGCGACGGGGCATCGGGGCCCCCGCCGTTGGGAAGCGGCACCCAGAGGTGACTGCGGCCGAGCACTTCTACGAGCCGGCCGCCCGCCTCCGGGCTGCCCAGCGAGGCAACCAGCGCCTCTTCGAGCTCATTGGCCGGCCATCCGCTCTGCGGATGGTTCTGGACCGGTGCCGGAATGTCCACTGCGCTGCTTCCCCTTCTCACCTCATGCCTTGCCGCTGAACAGTAACTCCGGCGCGCCTCTCCGCGCTGACGGACGACCGAGCACCAAAAGGCTGTCCCGTCCCTCAGCTTGACGTTTAAGGTGCTTGATCCTTTCTTGCGTTCCGTCGGGCATTCGTTTTGGGTGGTTTGCCCACGTGGTGGTGGGGTGCGGGGCGTCGG
>NZ_JBSFYR010000105.1:0-23405 GCF_053599875.1 Streptomyces sp. NPDC005151
GGTCCGCCGGGCACTCGGGGGCGACCAGAAGATGCAGGGACTGTATCCGGGCAACCAGAAGGTGCGGCCCACCGGCCGCATGATCCTCTACCACCTGTCCGACCTGCGGCTACGGGTCACCAACGCCACCGACCCGCCCGTCATCGCCATCACCCGGGGCATCCAGCTCCACCTGCTCGACCTCCGCGGCCTGGAACCCACACAACCCCGCTGGCCACAGACCTGAACGAGCTACCCGCGAAGTACGGAACTAGCGCTGCCAACGGCCACCTATCGGTGACCGTCACAGCCAGGCGTGCGTGACACATGCAAGAATCGAATGCATGAGCGATATTCGTGGCCGGCTGGACCAGTGGAAAGCGGCGCCGCATGCTCGCCGACGGCGTGGAGGCCTGCCCGTACTGCAACCCCGACAACACCCTCGGCGTGACGGCGTGAGAGGGGAATAGCGCAGGACCCGCCACACTTCCCGGGCCGCAAACCCGGGGCCGAGGAGGCTCTCTCCAGTTCCCAGGACAACCTTCCGACCATTCCACGCCCCTTACGCCGGGAGGTTCTTCGGCGACCGCTCCAGGTCCGAGATCGCCTTCCGTGGCCTTCGCCAAACAAGCACAGGCTCGGCTCCTCCTTGGCCCGCCCTCGGGCGGGGGTTAAATGACGACGCTGCAGGCTTCACTTCATGTTGCGGACTGGTCGGTTGCACGCCCGCGAGGGGCGCTTGTCGCTCCACTTCGACGCCACCATTTCGAATGACGCCGGGAGTCAGCTACCGGGGACCCTGGCGTCTCCCCCGGACCGGACTTACACCGGCTGGCTATCCTGAGCTTGGCGTCCGGTTACATCGTTCACATCCCTTCTGAGCTGCGATGACGCCCGGACTGCTGGACGTACACTTGTTCTTTATCTTCCTGACCTGTCACAACCACCGTTCCCCTCTGTCGCACGAGACATTGTTGAGTTCGCTGCCAGCCTCACGTGGCGTTGTCGCTCGCGGGAGGGTGGGCTGAACGCCTCAACCGGAGGTGGCGTTTATCGGCTTCCGCGTTCCGGCAATCCGGGCCAGGTGCCGGTAGAGGGGCGTCGCGGTCACGGCGATGAAGAGTGCGAACAGGGTAACCGGCAGCAGCCCGAGGGGCCGGAGCAGATAGTCCGGGTGCTGTGAGATCTGCGGCCAGTTGAGTCCACGTACCCCTGCTTCGCCGACACACTCGACTCCGGAGCGGCACTGCTGGCACGCACGACTCAGGTGCTCTCGACGGTCGTACCGCGCGCCGCCGGCTGACGGGTCCCGGCCGGTTCGAGGAGGTTACGGCGCAGCGCGGCCACCCATCGGCCTGGTCACGTCCGACAGGGACCGGGTCATGGCGGGGTGCGGCGGTCACGGCGTTGACGGTACGGCTCCGGCCGGGCGCCGCAGCCGTGGTCGCGGCGGTCCCGGCGGCAGGTGCGTTGCTGGTCGCGGTGGTGCCGGGGCGCGCGTCACGGAGGTGAGGGGCGGGCGAGCAGAGAGAAGCCCCGGCCGGATCGGGGGAATCCAGCCGGGGCAGCCAGGGGGTGGGCGCTGTGCGCGTCATCCACGTATAGGTGAACGATAAACCATTGGATTCTGTTCCCTCGAATCCATACCGCCCACTGTGACGCGACACACGAGCCTCAGCGTCCGACGGACGCCGTGGTCCCGTAGCGGCGCCGGAACTGCTCGATCCGGCCCGCCGTGTCCAGCACCCGATGGGTGCCGGTGTAGAAGGGGTGGCTCGCCGACGAGGTCTCCACATCGATGACCGGGTAGCTGGTGCCGTCCTCCCACTCCACGCGACGGTCGGATTCGGCGGTCGAGCGGATCAGGAAGGCGACCCCCGCGGCACAGTCGCGGAAGACGACCGGACGGGAGACGGGGTGGATGCGGGGCTTCATGCGCGTTCCTTCCTTGCTGCTGTGGGAGGGCCTGCTACTGCCGGTCGGGCCCGACGGGTCAGCGTTCCTCGCGGAAGAGGACGTGCTTCCCCGCGGCGGGGTCGTACTTGCGCAGCACCAGCCGGTCGGGGTCGTTGCGGCGGCTCTTGCGGGTCACATAGGCCCGTCCGGTACCGGCCGTCGACCTCAGAGTGACGACGGGGCGGGCTTCACTGCGTGCCATGGGCACCTCCGGTCGCTTCCACCGACACCATTCCAATCTTGTGGGAATGGGTGTCGTTTTCGTTCTGGTGCTGTAACGCAGGTGGATCCGGTGGCATTCCCGCCCCGGACACCGGCGCGCAGTCCTCGTCGCTCGGGGCCGACGAGATCCACTGGGATCTCAATCTCGCGAACCTCGCGCCGGAGGCGCAGGTCCAGGTGTTGCAGGAGGTGGCGGGCGCCCATCCGTCGCTCTTCGCGGACGGCGCCACGAAGAGCGACGACGCTCGTTGATCGCTGTGCCCAGCACATCGACGACTGCCGGAGGAACGATGGCCATGCGCTTCAAGAACACCCTGACGACCGCGGCCGCCACGGCGTTGATCGCCGCGGCCACGCTGACCGCGGCGGGCCCGGCGGCCGCCGCGGGTGACACCGCGCCCGCCTGTATCGCGCGTGAGGTCGTCAAGCAGAACAAGACGGCCTGGACGACCAACAACTGCGGCAAGAAGATGCACATCCAGCTGGTCATCAACAATGGTCCGGACAGGCAGTGCTGGACCACGTTCCCGGGCGAGACCCTGGAATGGAAGTGGAAGGTCGGCTCGTACGGGCGCATCGCCGCCTGTTAGCCGAGGCCGCCCCCGGCTGCCGGAGCCCCTGCGCGTCCGCGGGGGCTCTCGCATATGCCCCGATCGGGTGCGGCGCGACCCGCGGAAGCGGCGCACTCCGGCGCGCGCGGCGTCGCACACGCCGGATGACTCGCGTCAACACCCCTAAAAAGCAAGGCTGTTCGATGAATCCGCAGCCCAGGCAGCCTATGGCATATGCCAGATGCAACAACGCATCGAGTGTTGCCAAATCACTTACGGGCTTCCTCAGCCTGTGCCACAGTCGTCATCGGTCACCCCCCCCCAGACCTGGTTGTGCCGTGCCTGTATCGGAGTACGAGATGCCGCCCCATCTGTCCGGGGACCGCCCCGCCCCACAGCCGCCCGAACGCGATGCCGTCGATGTGCTGATCGACCGGACCCTTCGGCTGCGCGGAGACGTGGACGCGGTGCGGCGCGACGCCGTCCTGATCGACGAGGACGATCCGCAGCTGCGCTGGCAGCGTGCGCTCTGCGAACTGGCGGTCCATCATCTCGATGATCTCGGCACGCATCTGGGACAACTGAAGGAAGGCCTGCCGCCGGGGGATGCGGAGCAGCTCGCCGAGGAGCCGGAGCCCGCCCAGGAGAAACCGTTCGACGAGCCGCAGCCCGGTTCACTGCTCAGCCGTGTGGGCAGCGCCGAGTGGAATCTGCTGACCGACGAGGTCAGTTGGTCGGAGGAGCTCTTCCAGATCTTCGGCCGGTCCCCACAGGCGGGACCGCTGTCGCTGGACGAGCTTCCATCCGTGCTGTTTCCCGAGGATCAGCCGTTGCTCACCTCTCTGGTGACGGCCTGCCTGGTCGACGGGAAGCCGATAGACGGCGAGTTCCGCATTCTGCGGGCCGACGGCCGGATGCGCACCCTGCACATGATGGGCGAGCCCGTCCTCGACGCGGACGGCTGCACCGCCTCCATGTGGGCGGTCCTGCGCGATGTGAGCCAACTACGCCGCAGTCAGCGCGTGGTGAGCCGGAACCGTGAATCGATCCGGCGTCAGCAGCACATGGCGCAGACCGAACGACGGATGGCGGTCGAGCTGCAGGAGACCGTGCTGCCCCCGTGGCGCGGCTCGCTGCGCCTCCCGCAACAGGGACCCGGGGCACTGGATGTCGCGGCGCACTATCTGCCGTCGGATTCCAGCGCCCTGATCGGCGGCGACTGGTACGACGCGCTGGAGCTGCCCGACGGCAGGACGCTCCTCACGGTCGGCGATCTGACCGGTCATGGCATCCCCGCCACCACGGCCATGGCGATGCTGCTGGGCGCACTGCGCGGCATGGCCGTCGCCGGCATCGAGCCGGGCGCTCTGATGGGCCATCTCAACCAGTTACTCCAATCGTCGGCCCAGCCCGCTCTCGGCAGCGCGGTGTGCTGCCGTTTCGACCCGGCGACCGGCACCCTCGCCTGGTCGCAGGCCGGCCACCCCGCGCCACTGCTCTTCCGCAACGGAGCGGGACGCCCGCTGCCCCCGCCGGACGGGGTCCTGCTCGGGGCCGCGTCCGGGGTCGCGTATGAGCAGGACGAAGTGCACCTGCTGCCCGGTGATGTGCTGGTTCTGCACACCGACGGACTGACCCGCCGCAGTGACCGGGGTGCGGGCCCGGAGGCACTGCTCGGTCTCGCGCCGCGCTTCGCCGAGGCCCGTACGGCACAGGAGTGCGTACGTACCGTCGTCGAGGAGTTCGGCGGGCCCGAGCGCCTGGACGACGCATGCGTGCTGATCGCCCGCATCGGGGCGTGAGCGCCCGGCAGGACGCAGAAGCACGAGAGCAGAGCGAATAGCGGCACGGCGCAGGAACGCAGACGGACGAGACGCCTACGCGTGCGGTGCTCGGACGGTGGGTTGTCGGCGCGCCCCTTCTTCGCGGCGCCGGCGGATCAGATCTCCGAACGCCTGGGCCGCTTGATGACCGAGCTCTGCGGCATGGCGAGCTCGATCTCTTCGCGCAGGTCCTGGATCTTCGCGTATCCCGCGAACTGACCGGTGAGCCGGTACATTTCGCGCAGCCGGTCCCAGGTGCGGTGCGAGGATGTCTCCCCCATCGTCACCAGGGCGAGCCGTGCGTAACGGTCGGCCTGCTCCGGATCGTCGGCGATGAAGCATGCCGAGGCGAGCGAGATGTAGTCGAAGATCTTGGAGCGCTGGCGCCCGTTGACGCGCAGCTCCAGTGCCTGCTTGGCATGGCGCTGGGCGATGATCGCCGCCGCCGGTTCGTGCTCGGCGAGCGTACGGAACGCCAGGGCCTGCATGCCGTGCATATCCGCCTCGTCGAACATCTGCATCCAACTGGGCGGCGGCACATCCCCCTTGTCCGATACGAAGAGCTCCTCGGCCTCGCCGAGCGTACGGCGCATGGCCTGCCCCCGGCCCATGGACGCCTGTGCCCATGCCTCGATGGTGTGGAGCATCGCCTGGGTGCGTGGCAGCACCATGTCCCCTGAGCCGGACTTGGCCAGCTTCATCAGGTCCAGGGCGTCGCCGGGACGGCCCAGGTGGATCATCTGACGGGCCGCCCGGGAGAGCGCCTCGCCCGCGCGCGGACGGTCGCCTCCCTCGCGCGCCGCATGGGCGGCGATGACGAAATACTTCTGGGCGGTGGGTTCCAGACCGATGTCGTGGGACATCCACCCCGCGAGAACGGCGAGGTTGGCGGCAACGCCCCAGAGGCGGCGCTGCAGATGGTCGGGGTGGCGGTAGGCGAGCATGCCCCCCACCTCGTTGAGCTGGCCCACGACGGCCTTGCGCTGGAGTCCGCCGCCCCGGGAGGCGTCCCAGGCGCGGAACACCTCGACGGACCGCTCCAGTGCCTCGATCTCCTCCGATCCGATGGGGGCGGCCTCGTACCGGTCGAAACCGGCCTGGTCCGCGTGGAGGGGATCGTCGATCCGTGGAGCGTCGGCCGCCAGTACGGGGTCGGTGTGCAGCCAGTCGTGCATGGGGCCGGTGATGGTCGATCCTGCGGCGAGCGCGGCGCCCGCGCTCACCAAGCCGCGTCGGTTGAGCATGAGGTCCATTCCCGTGAATTCGGTGAGGACCGCTGCCGTCCGTTCGGGCGCCCACGGCAGTCCGTCGGGATTGTCCTGCGTCCCGACCTCTCGCCGCTTCCCTACACGCCCACGCCGGCCGAACCCGAGGTCCTCGATGGTCACGACACGACCGAGCCGCTCGGTGAACAGGGCAGCCAGCACTTTGGGCACGGGATCGCGGGGGGATTCCCCCATGTCGATCCAACGCCTCACCCGCGAGGTGTCGGTGGCCAGCTGCGGGTGGCCCATGGCCGCCGCCTGCCGGTTCACCATTCTCGCGAGTTCGCCCTTGGACCAGCCGGCAAGGCCGAACAGGTCAGACAGACGGGTGTTGGGTTCTCCGGTCACGTCAAGCCCCCAGGTTCTCGGCTGTGTTGACACTAACCCCCTGTCAGATGCGTTGCGACTATTCGCCAGGGTTCGCCAGGGTCCGCCAGATGGTCCGCAACCCGCGGTCCGGTGTCAGGTAGGAAAGCGCCACCCCGTCCGGCAGCCCTAGGTACTCCCCAGGGTGCCGAACGGCCGCCGGCCGGGGCGGCGCACGCTACTTGTCGGCGCACGAAGGGATCTGTCTCGCCCATGTACACAGCATCGTCCTCCGTGTCCGCCCCGCCCCGGCCGCTGCGTCCCCTGGGGGCGGGCGGCGGACCGTACCTCGACCCCCGCGCCGCACCGACGGCTCCCGGCACGGTCCGGCCCCGGAGGCCTGCGGGACCGGGTGCCGGCCCGCTCAGCGGGCGGCTGGACCTGTCCGGCCCGCAGGGTGCACAGCTGAGGATGGCGATCGCCTCGGTGCACCGGATCTGCCCGGAGTTCAATCCGGTCCAGGTGCTGCGGCGCAGCGGGCGTTCGGTGCTCATCGTCGGCACAACCGGGCGCACGACGGCGGTCGCCAAGTGTTTACTGGACCACTCCCTCGCATGGTCCGAGCGGTTCCGCCACGAGATAGCGGCATACCGGGCGTTCGTCCGGCACCGCCCGCCGGTCCGGGTACCGCGGCTCATCGCGGCGGATCCCGAGAACTGCACCCTGGTCATCGAGCGAATGCCGGGACGGGTGGCGGCGCTGACGAGGCACCCGGCGGAGGCTCCGCCCCGCGCCGATGTGCGGGCCGCGCTCGGCGCGATCAGCCGGGTCAACGCGTGGCGACCGGCCGCGGGGCTCTTCGACGCCCCGCTGGACTACGCCTCCCGCATCGCCCGGTACCACGAGCTGGGGCTCTTCACCGACCGTGATCTGGGTGATCTTCAGAAGCTGCTGCACGGCCTGGCGCATGCGGGCGGCCGCCAGGGCATGGGGCAGTTCTGCCACGGTGACGCCCTGCTCTCCAACATCCTGCTGTCGCCCACGGGTCCCGTCCTGGTGGACTGGGAGCACGCGGGCTGGTATCTGCCGGGGTACGACCTGGCGACGCTGTGGACGGTGCTGGGTGACGCGCCGGTGGCGCGGCGGCAGATCAGCCAGCTGGCGCAGGCGACAGGGCCTGCGGTGCGGGATGCGTTCCTGGTGAACCTGATGCTCGTACTGACACGGGAGATCCGTACGTACGAGACGGCGGTGCAGCGGACCATGCGGGAGGGCGTGCCCACGGGCGGGGTTCAGGACCGGCCGGGTGCGCTGTCGTCGGGCGAGGAGCAGCGGCTGCTGCTGCGCCGGCTGCATGACGACTGCGCGATGGCCCGACGGGCGGTGCGTGCCGCGGTCGGCACTCGCTGACGCAGCGCTCTCCGGGAGATACCTGCCGCGGGTCCGGTGCCGACACACCGGGCCCGCGGCATGCGGGCGCCGCCCCGGATCCCGGTCCGTCCTCACACGCTGAACGGGCCGAGCGCTCCTGGGAAGACGCAGGTGGGGCGGGCACCGCGGGGCTCGCCCCACCCGTCGGCCGTCATCGGACCTGCACGATGTCCACGTCGGACGTCTTCACGAAGGCCACCCGGTGCCCGATCTGCACCGTCACATACTTCTCCTGGCCCTGGAAGTAGGAGTGGTCCAGCGGGTACGACGCATCGATCGTCGGGGCGTAGAAGAACCCGGTCGGCGCTTCGCCCCCGCCGGGATACGACTGCCCGGCCTTGATCGTGTACGGCAGCGCCGTCCCGACCCGCTTGTCCGCGAAGTCCGCGGGGTACTCGGACTTCTCCGGGTAGGCCACCCCGTACACCGGCACCTCGGTCCGGCCCTCCTTCGGTCGTACGACGTAGCCGGCGGTCGGGACGGTGGTCCGGGCGTGCGCCGGGGTCTGGAACCAGGCCTTCTTGCCGTACCACCAGATCGCCGTCCATCCGGGCGCATGGTCCGCGACGACCGCCTGGTGGGTCGCGCTGATCTTGCTGCCCCAGTCGGCCGCGCAGTTGGTGCCGGCCGAGCCGTCGGTGTGGAGTCCGGGGTCGGAGAAGAGCGGTGCGTCGGTGGAGGGTTCGGTGTGGAGCGGGACGGCACTGCTGCCCTGGACCGGCAGGTCGACGCCCTTCTCGCAGTCGCGGAAGGCCTGCTGGTTGTCCTTGAACCGGGGGCTGACGGTGACGAGCGGACTGCTCTTCGGGGCGCTCGGCACGGTCGTCGGCTTGCCGAGCAGTGCCATGAAGCGGTTCCAGTCCCAGTAGGGACCCGGGTCCCAGTGCATTTTCCTGGTACCGGCCGCACTGGTGGGCGGCACGCCGTCGTGGCCGATGATGTGCTGCCGGTCGAGCGGGATGTCGTACTTGTCGGCGAGGTAACGCACCAGCTTCGCCGTCGAGTTGTACATCTCGGGGGTGTACCACGTGGCGCCCTCGACGGCGACCCCCTCCTGCTCGATGCCGATGGAGTGGGTGTTGACGTACCAGTTGCCCGCCTGCCAGGCGACGTCCTTGTCCTTGACCATCTGGGTGACATGACCGTCGCCCGAGCGCACCACGTAGTGCGCGGAGGTCTGCTTCAGCGGGTTCTGGAAGATCTTCAGGGTGGTGTCGAAGTCTTCCTCGGTGTCATGCAGAACAATGAATTTGATCTTGTTGCTGTGTGGCCGGTCCGCGGTGTCGTAGTTGCCGTACGTCTCCTTGTCGGCCGGATCGCCGGTCTGCTGGTAGGCCGCCGGGACCCAGTCGCAGTCGAGGCCGCGCGGACACTCGGGCCGCACCCCGTCCGCGCCGGCCTGCGCCGCGGGGGTGAGCAGCGCGAGACTCAGGGCGCCGACGGTGGTCAGGGCGAGCGTGAGTCTGGTCCTCTGCTTGGACGTCATGACAACCCTTCTTGGAGCTGTGCGCGTGGAAAGTCGTTCGTGGTCCGATCTCACTGTTCCGCTATGGGCGCACACTCTGTGACCTGAGGTGATGGTGCGTCAAGAGCACAACGGGGATTGCCGGTCGAGCCACTGGACCAGACCACTGGCACGGGCTCTGACCTGCGACGGGAAAGTGGCAACCGGTTTCTGGCGGTGGGCCGTTACCTGGGTTTTACGGAGCGGGGGCCCGGCGCCGGAGCGCGTCGGCACCTTCTGCCAGGACGTACCTTTTATGTGACTAATTCCGGGTGTGCGTGCCCCGGACGGCCCAGGGGTAGTGCTCGCGCGGACACAACAGGTACGCGCGACCCCGCGCGGAGACTCCCGGAAAGGCCGGACGCACATGGCTCAGCCCTTCACCCTGCCGGACTTCTATGTTCCGTATCCGGCGCGGCTCAACCCCCATGTCGAAGAGGCCCGACAGCACACCAGGACCTGGGCGCGCAGCATAGGGATGCTGGAGGGGTCCGGTATCTGGGAGGAGAAGGACCTCGACTCCCATGACTACGCGCTGCTCTGCGCGTACACCCATCCCGACTGCTCGGCGGAGGCCCTGTCGCTGGTCACCGACTGGTATGTGTGGGTGTTCTTCTTCGACGACCACTTCCTGGAGCTGTTCAAGCGCACCCCGGACCGGGAGGGCGGAAAGAAGTATCTGGACCGGCTGCCCGCCTTCATGCCGATGGAGCGCGGGGCGCCGACACCGGAACCGACGAATCCGGTCGAGGCTGGGCTGGCCGACCTGTGGGCGCGGACGGTGCCGGGCATGTCCGACGCATGGCGGGCCCGGTTCGCGGAGGCGACAAAGAATCTGCTCAACGAGTCGCTGTGGGAGCTCGCCAATATCAACGAGGGGCGCATCGCCAATCCCGTCGAGTACATCGAGATGCGCCGCAAGGTGGGCGGAGCCCCCTGGTCTGCGGGTCTGGTGGAGTACGCGGCGGGCGCCGAGGTGCCCGAGTCGGTGGCCCACGAGCGGGCGCTGCGGGTGCTGCGGGACGCCTTCTCCGACGGAGTGCATCTGCGCAACGACCTCTTCTCGTACCAGCGGGAGGTCGAGGACGAGGGCGAGAACAGCAACGGTGTGCTGGTACTGGAGACGTTCCTTGGCTGCTCCACGCAGGAGGCGGCCGAGGCGGTGAACGACCTGCTGACCTCGCGGCTCCAGCAGTTCGAGAACACTGCGCTCACCGAACTCGGGCCGATGTGCGCGGAGAAGGGGCTCGACCCGGCGGCGAGCACCGCGGTGCTCGCTTATGTCAAGGGGTTGCAGGACTGGCAGTCCGGTGGTCATGAGTGGCACATGCGCTCCAGCCGCTACATGAACAACGGCGGGGCCGGTGAGGCCGTCCTCGGCTTCGGTATGTCCGCGGCGTCGATCCGGTTCACTCCGCGCTCGGAGTCGGCCCGGCTGCGCAGCCACACCCATGTGCCGTACCGGCACGTCGGTCCGTCGCTGCTGCCCGACTTCGACCTGCCGTTCGGCACGACGCTCAGTCCGCATCTGGACGGGGCCCGGGTCCGGATCGTCGACTGGTCACACCGGATGGGGATCCTGGGGGCACAGCCGGGCGTGCCGGGATCGCACATCTGGGACGAGGAGCGGCTCGTCGCGATCGATCTGCCGCTGTGCGCCGCGGGTCTGCATCCGGACGCGACGCCGGACGAGCTGGACCTCTCCTCGCAGTGGCTGGCCTGGGGGACGTACGGCGACGACTGGTTCCCGGTGGTGCACGGGCGGCCCCGTGACCTGGCCGGGGCGCGGCTGGCCAACGAGCGACTGTCGCTGTTCATGCCGTTGGACGGTTCCGCGGTGCCCGAACCCGTGAACGCGCTGGAGCGCGGTCTCGCCGATCTCTGGGAGCGGACCTCGGCCCCGATGGACGACAGCGCACGACGCGCGTTCCGTACGGCCATCGAGTCGATGACGGCGAGCTGGCTGTGGGAACTGGCCAATCAGGCACAGAACCGGATCCCGGATCCGGTGGACTACGTCGAGATGCGGCGGCTGACGTTCGGTTCGGATCTCACGATGAGTCTGTCCCGGCTCGGTCACGGCAGGAAGGTGCCGGAAGAGATCTACCGCAGCGGTCCGCTGCGCTCCCTCGAGAACGCCGCCGCCGACTACGCATGCCTGCTCAACGACCTCTTCTCGTACCAGAAGGAGATCGAGTACGAGGGTGAGGTGCACAACGGCGTCCTGGTCGTGCAGAACTTCTTCGGGGTCGACTATCCGACCGGGGTGGCGATCGTGCACGACCTGATGAACTCCCGGCTCCGCCAGTTCCTCCATGTCGCCGAGCAGGAACTCCCGGTCCTGTACGACGACTTCGGGCTCGATGCCGAGGCGAGGGAGATCCTGGCGGGCTATGTCCAGGAGCTCAAGCACTGGATCGCGGGCATCCTGATCTGGCACCGGGACTGCCGGCGCTACCGCGAGGAGGATCTGCGGCGCGGTACCGGTGCCCCGTGGCACCTCTGTGGTCCCACGGGGCTCGGCATCTCGGCGGCGCGGGTGACCGCGCTGTTCGCTCAGCCCTCGGCGACCAGCGTGTAGCGGCCGCCCGCACGGGCCTTGAAGACCTTCTTGCCGCTCGCGAACAGTGAGCTGCGGACGGTCACTTCGCGGCTGCGGCTCGCCGTGATCACCACACGGCGGGCCTGCCCCGCGGACCATTCGATGTCGACGGTGAAGCCTCCCCGGGCGCGCAGTCCGCGGACTGATCCGACCGGCCAGCCGTCCGGGAGGGCGGGGAGGATCTCGACCTCGCCGTACTGGCTCTGCAGCAGCATCTCGGCGATGCCCGAGGTGGCACCGAAGTTGCCGTCGACCTGGAACGGCGGGTGGGTGTCCCAGAGGTTGGGGAGGGTGGATCTCTTCAGCTGCTCCGCAAGCATCGTGTGGGAGTGGTTGCCGTCGCGGAGCCGCGCCCAGAAGTTGATCTTCCACGCCTTGGACCAGCCGGTACCGCCGTCACCGCGCGCCCCGAGGGAGACCTTGGCGGCCTCGGCCCACGTGCTGCCGGGTTCGATCTGCCGCCCGGGATGCAGGGCGAACAGGTGCGAGACGTGACGATGCTCGTCGGCCGGGTCGTCACGGTCGTGCGGCGCGTGATCCCAGGTGTCATGCCGCATGACGCTAAAGGTCCGACGACTACCCGGACAAGGCGCATGACAAAGCAGCCTCTTGGACAGAGGCTGCGAATACTTGGACAGAAGTGACCCCGCGGCCGCCCGATCAGTACGGACGGCCCTTGTGGGATGCCGGGGTCGGAGAAGCAGGGACGTTTCAGCCCTGTTGGAACAGCTCGGCCGGCAGCGGCTTCAGCAGGGTGTACAGATCATCGGTGATCGGCCGGTCCCAGCTGGCGATGGTGACGAGCACCCCGTCGCTGCGGTCGAACTGGACGCAGGAGATCCGGGTCTCCGAGAGCTTGACGCGCCGGACGATCAGCAGGTTGTCACCCTGCATCACGGGCATGTCATCGGTGCCGGTCACCTCGACCGGCTCGTCGTTCTCCAGCGCGAGCAGCAGCTGCGCGACCTCGAAGGGGACCTGGCCCTCCTCGGTCTCGCGGGCGGGCGAGCCCTCCGGGAGATTGCCGATGATCATCGCCGGTCCGCGGCCGCCGAACAGGTCGTACCGCAGGAAGACGCCCTGACAGCTCCCGTCGGGGGCGGGCAGCAGACCGGCGCCGAGATTTCCGGGCCAGTCGCCCGGGTCCATGGCCAGGACGTCGAAATCCGGGCCCGCGGGTGTTGCGGCGCTACGGCGGCGGAGGAAGGACATGCAGACATATTACGTGTCCCGGCTCACCTTGCGGAGCCGGGCCCGGAGACCCTCCCGTCGGACTCCGCGGCGAGGGCTTGCAGCACACTCACCGCCTCGGTGCCACGCCCGTGGGGGACGAACAGGTGGTCGTGGTGGTAGCCGGCCACCACATTGCAGCTGACCTCCGCGTCCGTGAGGGCGAGCGCCACGGCGGCGGTGAGTCCGACTGCGTCCAGGGCGGAGTGGACGCGAAGGGTGATCCAGGCCGCCACATAGTCGTACGCAATCCCTGCGGCGAGGGCTTCCGATTCCGGGATCACGAGGGTCAGCCCTTCAGGCTCAGCGACCGTGACGACGGGAGTGACTCCGGCGGGGACTGCGCCGCCGGGCACCGTGGTGAAGACGTACCGGCCGGGATTCAGCTCCGGCCGCAGGCCGCTCAGCAGGGTTCGAAGATCACGCTCGCCAGTCATGATCACCACGCTACTGCGACACGCCCTGCGAGGGCGGTGTGCGGTGCCGCTCGTGGTGGCGGCCACTCGGACGCGGTTGCCGCAGGACGGTGTGCACCACTCCTGGCGGGGGTGCTCCTTGACGAAGTAGCGGACGCACCGTGGGGCGTGGCAGGCGCGCAGTGCGGCCAAGTCCGGTCCGGCGAGGAAGCCGATCGCGGCGCGGGCCAGGGCAGCGGGCAGGGCGTTTCGCCGCGGCGTACCTCCGGTCGGGTGATGGGAGGCGAGGGGGGTGCCGCCGTCCGGCCATTCCAGGTGCGGGACGGTCGGGACTTCGGCGGCCGCGGCGTTGAGCCGGTCGAGTGCCTCCGGCACGGGCATCAGGCTGTGCGCGTCGGCGGGGCTCGGCTCGTCGGGGCGGACGGCATGCGCGAAGAGCGCCCGGACGGCGGCGCGCAGGCACCGTGCGGCGGCAAGGGCCTCCTCGTCGGCCGTCCAGCCCTCACCTGCCCGGGCGAGCCCGGGCAGGGCGGGCCGCTCGCGCGCCCAGGCGGTCAGCCCCGCCGTGGTGTCGAGCTCGACTGGGCCCGGCCACGGGCGCTCCCGTGCCCATCAGCGAGCGGCAGATGGACGCCAACGCGCCCCGCTCCGGTTCCCGACCCCGAGGCCGTGTGTGCCCGCCCTGCCTGGGGAGGAACCGGCCGTGACCTGGGGTGTGCGGTCTTGGCATGGCGGGTTGCGGTGGCGGCGCCGACGGATCGAAGTGACGCTGTCAAGGGAGCGTGGCTGGCCCCGCACAGCGGTGTGCGTCGGTGACCACGTCGAACAGGAAGGCGGCGGCCATGGCAGGGGTGCCCCACACGCGGCAAAAGCAGACTGGCAACAGCGAAACGATCACCGGATTGTCTCTTTTCGCCGGGATAGCGCTGCTGATGAGCGGCCTGTTCAGCATTCTCCTGGGCGTGACCGGCATCGCACGCGACCACTTGTTCTCCCCGGCCGGGTACGCCTTCCGGTTCGAACTGACCGCCTGGGGCTGGATCCACCTGGTGGTCGGAGTGGTGCTCGTCATCGCCGGCGTGGGGGTGTTGGCGGACCAGAGCTGGGGTCGCGGGGCCGGGGTGGCGGTGGCCGGAATCAGCCTGGTCACCCAGTTCATGTTCATTCCCTACTACCCGGCGTGGTCGATCAGCGTGATGATCCTCGACTTGCTCATCATGTGGACGCTCAGCAGGTTCCAGGCCTGACCTGAAGGTCGGGTGCGCAAACTGTCGTGTCCCCGAGTGGGTGAGCGGCCGTCGGGTGAGGCCGGACGTCAGGTGAGGTCGAACTCGCCGTCACGGGCGTTCACCACGAAGGCCCGCCATTCGGCCGGCGTGAAGATCAGCGAAGGGCTGCCGGGTCTGTCGGCGTTGCGCATCGCGATGAATCCCTCGACGAAGGCGATCTGGACATCCCCGGCCCCCTGAGTGCCCGGCTGCCAGTTCGCGTTGCTGAGATCGAGGTCCGGCTTGTCCCAGCCGGCAATGGGCTGCTGGGTGGTGGTGCTCTCCGCCACGTCCGCTCCTCCCGCTCGTCGTCCCGGCCAAAGCCTAGCCACCGTCGGCGGTCCCGGACAGGTCGCGGCCAAGGGTCGTTCGGCCGGTCCGGGACGGCAGCCGGGTCAGCCGGTGGGTGGTTCGGCTCCGACCAGCCACATGGAGAAGAACTGCGCCCCACCGCCGTAGGCGTGGCCGAGCGCCTTGCGGGCGTCCGGCACCTGGTGTTCGCCCGCCTGTCCGCGTACCTGCAGGGCGGCCTCGGCGAAGCGGATCATGCCGGAGGCACCGATGGGGTTGGTGGAGAGCACTCCGCCCGAGGGGTTCACCGGCAGATCGCCGTCGAGTTCGGTGACGCCGGACTCGGTGAGCTTCCAGCCCTCCCCCTCGTCGGCGAAGCCGAGGTTCTCCAGCCACATCGGCTCGTACCAGGAGAACGGGACGTACATCTC
Organism: Streptomyces sp. NPDC005151; assembly: GCF_053599875.1. NCBI lineage: Bacteria > Bacillati > Actinomycetota > Actinomycetes > Kitasatosporales > Streptomycetaceae > Streptomyces > Streptomyces sp. NPDC005151. The sequence continues at coordinate 15,276 of NZ_JBSFYR010000105.1, forward strand.
CACGGCGTCGATCTCCCTGCGCGGGCCGGCGATCCCGGCCTGACGGTACACATCGGCGGCGCAGTCCTTGCCCGCTTGCGGTGACACGAAGTCCTTGCCCGCGAAGAGGGTCGGTTCGCTGCGCATCGCCCCGCCGTGCACCCAGGCGGCCGGATGCGGTGAACGGTCCGCGCCGGCCCGGTCGGTGAGGATCATCGCGCACGCGCCGTCCGAGGACGGGCAGGTCTCGGAGTAGCGGATCGGATCCCAGAGCATCGGTGCCGTCTGGACCTTCTCCAGAGTGATGTCCGGGTCGTGGATGTGCGCGTACGGGTTCTTGAGCGCGTTGCGCCGGTCCTTGTACGCGACGAGCGAGCCGACCGTGTCGGGCGCTCCCGTGCGGCGCATGTACGCGCGCACGTGCGGGGCGAAGAAACCGCCCGCGCCCGCAAGCAACGGCTGCTGGAACGGGATGGGCAGCGACAGGCCCCACATGGCGTTGGACTCGGACTGCTTCTCGAAGGCCAGGGTGAGGACGGTGCGATGCACGCGTGCGGAGACCAGATTCGCGGCGACGAGTGCGGTGGAGCCGCCGACCGAGCCCGCGGTGTGCACCCGCAGCATCGGTTTGCCGACCGCGCCGAGGGCGTCGGCCAGATAGAGCTCCGGCATCATCAGGCCCTCGAAGAAGTCCGGCGCCTTCCCGATCACGACGGCGTCGATGTCCGCCCAGGTCAGTGCGGCGTCCTGCAGCGCGCGGACGGCGGCCTCGCGGACCAGACCGGCAATGGAGACGTCCCGGCGGGCGGCGACATGCTTGGTCTGGCCGATGCCGACGACGGCCACGGGCTCCTTAGGCATGAGCGGCCTCCCCTTCAAGGACGGCGACCAGATTCTGTTGCAGGCAGGGCCCGGAGGTAGCATGAGCGAGCGCCCGGTCCGACTCGCCGCGCTGGATGCGGGCCGCGGCCTCGCCGAGCCGGATCAGCCCGGCAGCCATGACGGGGTTGGCCGCGAGCGCTCCTCCGGACGGGTTGACGCTGACGCCGGCGTCGAGTCCGAGCGCCCTGCGCAGCACGACCTCCTGCGACGTGAACGGGGCATGCAGCTCCACGGTGTCCACCGGTCCTTCGAAGGCCCCCGCGCGTTCGGCGGCGAGGCGGGTCGACGGCGAGTCGGTCAGGTCGCGCACCCCAAGACTGTGGGCCTCGATGCGGTGGTCGATGCCACGGATCCAGGCGGGGCGGGTGCACAGGGCGCGTGCGGTGTCACCGGCGGCGAGGATCACGGCGGCGGCGCCGTCGCCGACCGGCGGGCAGTCGCCGGTGCGGAGCGGCTGTACGACGTAGTCACCGGCCGGGACCGAACCCGAGAGCTGTGCGTGCGGGTTGTCCGCGGCGGCGGTGCGGCTGCGGTCGGCGATCGCGGCGAGGGCGGCCTCGTCGGTGTGGCCCGCGTCGATCAGCGCCTGGGCCTGGAGTGCGGCGAGGGAGACGGAGTCGGGCCAGAGCGGGCCGACGTAATACGGGTCGAGCTGGCGGGTGAGGACATCGCGCACGTCGCCGGGAGAGGACTTCCCGTACGCGTAGACGAGGGCGGTGTCGGCCTCGCCGGTCTGGAGTTTCACCCATGCCTCGTACAGCGCCCAGGCGCCGTCCATCTCCACATGGGACTCGGAGATCGGCGGGTGGGCGCCGACGCCGTCGAGCGCCATGGTGAAGGAGAAGGCTCGGCCGGCGAGGTAGTCGCTGGATCCCGAGCAGGTGAACCCGATGTCGCTCGCCTTCAGACCGGTGGCGTCGAGTACCTGGTGAAGGACCGGCATCAGCATGTCGACTTCGGAGAGTTCATCGGTGCGCCGCAGATGATCCGTCTGCGCGAAGGCGACGATCGCTACGTCTCGCATCTACAGCAGCTCCTTGTACACGTCGTAGTCGGCGTCCGGCTCTCCGGTGGGGCGGTAGTGGTCGGGGTGGCGGCCCTCCCCGGTCCAGACGGGTTCGACCCGCAGCCCCATGCGCACCTGGTCGTACGGGATGCCGCTGATCCGTCCGTGCAGGGCGAGGTCGGCGCCGTCGAGCGCGATGTGGGCGTAGACGTACGGCACTTCGATGTCGAGGTTCTTCGCCTTGATGTTGACGATGCAGTAGGTGGTGACGGTGCCGCGCGGGCCGACCTCGACCTGTTCGGCGGTGGCGACGCCGCAGGTGGGGCAGGCGCCGCGGGGCGGGACATACACCTTGCGGCAGGACGGGCAGCGCTCGCCGACGATGCGTTGCCCGGAGAGGGAGTTGAGGTACGCGCTCTGGGCGCGGCCGGGGGTGTACGTGTAGTCGAGGCGGGCCGGGGTGACGATGCCGGTGACAGGGTCCGCGAACTCACCGCTGTGCGGGGACGGTTGGCCAACCTCGCCCTCGTACGATTCGAAGCAGGCGATGTCCGTGATGGCGCCGGTACGCTCCGGGGACCAGCGGATGCGGACGCGCATGCCGGTGCGCACTGCTCCGGGTCCCGGTGTGTCGAGGACGTGGAGCAGTGCGGTGTCGGCCCCGTCCAGCTTGACCAGCACCCAGGCGAACGGGGTGGCCAGGGGCTGGTCGCGGCGCGGGGCGGGGTTCCAGGCCCAGGTGGTGACGGTGCCCGTGGCGGCGACCTCGGTCAGTTCGCGGAGCTCTTCGGCGGTGACGGGGTCGTACTCGACGGGCGGGACGAGGACTCTTCCGTCGGCGGACCGCACGCCGAGGACGGTCCGCTCGCGCAGCCCGGTGAGGAAGGCACTCTGGACGGGGCCGAGGGAGCGTGTGAAGGGGAACTCGACCACCAGCGGTGCGCTGAGGACGTCGGGCACGGTTGTCTCCTTGGCTCAGGCGCGCCGGTACACGGGCGGGCGTTTCTCGGCGAAGGCGCGGGCGCCTTCCTTGGCGTCGGCGGTGGCGAAGACCGGCCAGCCGCGCTTCAGTTCGGCGGCGAGGCCCTCGGTCTCGGTCATCTCCGCGGTCTCGTACACGGAGGCTTTGACGGCTTCGACGGCGAGCGGGCCGCAGGCATTGATCCGCTCGGCGACGTCGAGGGCCTGCTCCAGTGCGGTGCCGTCGGGGACGACTCGGCCGATGAGCCCGATACGGGCGGCTTCGTCGGCACTGTACGGGCGTCCGGTGAGAAGCATTTCGAGGGCGTGCGTGCGGGGGATCTGGCGCGGCAGCCGGACCGTCGAGCCGCCGATGGGGAAGAGTCCGCGCTTGACCTCGAAGAGTCCGAAGGTGGCACTCGCGCCGGCGATGCGGATGTCCGTGCCCTGCAGGATCTCGGTGCCGCCGGCCACGCAGTATCCCTCGACTGCGGCGATGACCGGTTTGCGGGGGCGGTGGTGGCGCAGCATCGCCTTCCAGTGCAGATCGGGGTCGGCCGTCATCCGGTCCCGGTACTGCTCGCCCTCCATCCCCTTGCCCGCCAGCGCCTTGAGGTCCATGCCGGCGCAGAAGGTACCGCCCGCGCCGGTGAGGACGACGGAGCGGATGCCGTCGTCCTCGTCGGCGGCCAGCCAGCCGTCGTACAGCCCGACCAGCATCGGCAGCGAGAGCGCGTTCTTCGCCTCCGGCCTGTTCAGGGTGAGCACCAGTGTGGCGCCTTCGCGCTGCACGGTGAGGTGTTCCGTACCACCCATTGCCTGCCTCCCGTCTCCAGATCCAGATCCAGATCCAGATCCAGAACAGGTTGCAGTAGGTCGGGGTCCAGTTCAATAGTTTTCTGACAGTCAGTCAGATTTCTTCTACGGCACCTCTTCCCAGTTGTGCCGGTCGGCGCTCTAATGACCGCCGAGCCACTCAGCGCCCCGGGGTCAGGAGGAACGGTGGAGTACAACCTTGCCGACCTGTTCGAGTCGGTCGTCGACGCGGTCCCGGATCGCGAGGCACTCGTGTACCTCGACCACCCCGGCACGGGTGCGGAGCGCCGGCTCACCTACGCGGAGCTGGACGCCGCCGCCAACCGGATCGCCCACCAACTGATCGACGCGGGCCTCGCGCCGGGAGAGCACCTCGGCCTCCACCTCTACAACGGCATCGAGTACCTCCAGACGGTACTGGCCTGCCTCAAGGCACGCCTCGTGCCGGTCAATATCAACTACCGTTATGTGGAAGAGGAGTTGATCTACCTCTACCGCGACGCGGATCTGGCGGCGCTGGTCTTCGACGCCGAGTTCGACGAGCGGGTCGTGGCCGCCGCGCCGAAGGCCCGCAAGCTCCGCCACCTCGTACGGGTGGGTACGCCGGTGGAGGGCGCCCCCGGTCCGGATGCCGTGGCGTTCGCCGACGCCGAGGCGGCCGGGAATCCCCGGCGCGGTTTCGCCCCGCGCTCGGCCGACGACCAGTTCATCATCTACACCGGTGGGACCACGGGCATGCCCAAGGGTGTGATGTGGCGCCAGGAGGACCTCTTCTTCTCCGGCCTCGGCGGCGGCGCCCCGACCGGCGAGCCGGTGAAGGCGCCGCAGGAGCTGGCCGAGCGGGTGGCCGCGGGCGGTGACGGCATCACGTTCTTCCCCACTCCCCCGCTGATGCACGGCACTTCGACGCTCACCGCGTTCATCGGGTTCAACTTCGGGCAGCGGGTCGTCATCCACCGCAAGTTCGTCCCCGAGGAGGCGCTCCGGACGATCGAGAAGGAGAAGGTCACCAGCGTGTCGCTGGTCGGCGACGCGATGCTGCGGCCGCTGATCGACGCACTGAAGGGACCACTGAAGGGGACCGACTGTTCGTCCATGTTCTCCGTCTCCAGCTCGGGCGCGATCATGTCGGACTCGGTGCGCGCGGAGTTCCAGTCGCTGGTGCCCACCGTGATGCTGCTGAACAACTTCGGCTCGTCCGAGTCCGGCTTCAACGGCACGGCGACGGCCGACTCCGGTCCGAAGAACGGATTCCGCCTCCAGGTCAACTCCCGTACCGCGGTGGTCGATCCGTCGACGTACGAACCCGTGGCTCCGGGCGAGCCGGGGCGGATCGCCCAACGGGGACATGTGCCGCTCGGCTACTACAACGACCCGAAGAAGACCGCGGAGACGTTCTTCCGCAAGGGCGAGGAGCGGTGGGTGCTGCTCGGCGACATGGCGACCGTCGACGCGGACGGCATCGTCACCGTCCTCGGACGCGGCTCCCAGTGCATCAACACCGGCGGCGAGAAGGTGTACCCGGAGGAGGTCGAGCAGGCGCTCAAGTCCCATCCGGACGTGTACGACGCACTGGTGGCGGGGGTGCCCGACGCACGGTGGGGCAATCACGTGGCAGCGGTCGTACAGTTGCGGGAAGGGGCGGCCGAGCCCTCGCTCGACGACGTCCAGGCGCACTGCCGGACCCGTCTCGCCGGATACAAGATCCCCCGTCAGCTGGTGATCGCTCCGCAGATCCAGCGCTCACCGAGCGGCAAGGCCGACTACCGGTGGGCCCGCTCCGTCGTAACACGCGGCAGCGGGGCTCAGGGCTGAGAGCCTGTCGGGTGACCTTCGATCGGAAAGCGGACGCGGTCTGGTACGTGCGATTCCAAGGCGCCGGAAGGCCCTCGGATGGGGTCTCCCCTGCTCGAACGAAGCTGAGAGCTTGGGGAAGGAGCTACTAGGGCATTTCGGCAACGCGGGAAGCGTGCGTACCAGGGCGTGGCCGCCCGATCAGAGGTCACCCGACAGGCTCTGAGACGCGCCGAGTCACCCGAGTGCCTCAGCCCGCGCGCACCCCCCGGACGTGCGACGCGGCCGTCCGGTCGTAAGCCATTCGGGCACGGGATACGCTCGTCCGCTCACCCTGCGTGGCAATGGGCGGCGATCGCCCATAGCTTCGGCTCATGAGGAAACGACACATCACCAACCTCGTGTGCATGGCAGTCGTCTCGGCCACCGCGGTGGCCTGCGCCGAACCGTCCGTCTCCGCCGCTACCCCGGCCGTGCGCACGGTCCATCCGGGCCAGTCGATCCAGGCCGCCGTGGACGCCGCCCGGACGGGTGACACCATCGTCGTCCAGCCCGGCACCTACCACGAGAGCGTCCTGGTCAAGAAGCAGGGTCTGACCCTGCGCGGCACCGGGGCCCGGACCGTCATCAAACCGAGCGCGACCGGAACCAAGGCCGGCAACGCCTGCGCGAAAGCCGGCAACGGCATCTGCGTGCTGGGCACGTCCGCTCACACCGTCGACGGTGTGAGCATCCGCTCCCTCACCGTCTCCGGATTCAAGAAGAACGGCATCTGGGCGTCCTGGACCGACGGTCTGAAGGTCCGGCAGGTGACCTCCGAGACCAACGGTGTCTGGGGCATCGCCCAGGAGAGGTCGACCCGCTCCGAGCTCCGGAGCAACACCGCCCGCGGCAACGGCGACGCCGGCATCTTCGTCGCGAACACCGTGGCCGAGGAGGGCGGAGCCACCGACACCCACGGGACGCAGCTCCGCGGTAACACGCTGACGGACAACCGGATCGGCATCACCGCCCGCCGCGTCCGCAACCTCACCGTCCGGGACAACACCTTCACCGGCAACTGCAGCGGCGTGTTCGTCGTCGGCGACGAGGGCAAGCCGCAGGCCGGGGTGATGACCATCCACAACAACCGGATCACCGACAACAACAAGTTCTGCCCGGCGACCCCCCGGCTGCCCGCCATTCAGGGCTCCGGCATCGTCCTCACCGGCACCGTGGACACCAAGGTGCGCGACAACACGATCCGGAACAACGTGGGCGCCACCCCGCTCTCCGGCGGCCTCGTGCTGTTCAAGAGCTTCGTGGGCGCCCACAACACCGGCAACACCATCAGCCGCAATGTGGTACTGGGCAACCGGCCCGCGGATCTGGCCAACCAGGAAGCCGGACCGAGCAACACCTTCGTCGGCAACACATGCGCGACGTCCGCACCGGCCGGCATGTGCTGACCGTGACCCCCCGCACGAGAAGAAGCGAGACGGTATGACCACCGTGAGCACCACCCCCACCCCCATCCCCACCACTCCTCTGCACGCCCCGCAGCCGGGAATGCGGCTGCGCGAGATCGCCTTCGGCGCGGCCTGCGCCGCGGCCGTGCGCGCGGCGGCCCGGCTGGGCGTCGCCGACGCGCTCGGTGAGACGCCGGCCGCCGCGGCCGAGCTCGCGGCGGAGGTGAACGCCGAGCCGGCGCCGCTTCGCCGGCTGCTGCGCGCCCTGTCCTGCTACGGAATCTTCGCCGAGACCGCCGACGGAAGCTTCGTCCACACCGACATGTCCCGCCTGCTGCGCGAGGACGACCCGAACAGCCTGCGGTACATCTCCCTGTGGTGTACCGAGCCCTGGACCTGGGAGGTCTGGCCGCGGCTGGACGACGCGGTGCGCTCCGGCACGAGCGTCTTCCCCGATGTGTACGGGAAGGGGTTCTTCGACTACCTCCACGACGACGCGCACGAGTCGGCGCACATCTTCAACCGGGCCATGACCACCTCCAGCATGCAGTCCGCGCTGGATGTCGCCGAACTCCTCGACCTCGCAGCGGTGTCCGAGGTCGCCGACATCGGCGGCGGTCAGGGGCACGTGCTCGCCAGCCTGCTGGAGAAGCACCCGAAGGTCCGCGGCACGCTGATGGATCTGCCGGGCGTGGTCGCGCGCGCCGATGCCCGGCTGCGGGACGGCGGAGCGCTCGCCGGACGGACGAGCATCGTCGCCGGGGACTGCCGCGAGGCGATCCCGGTCGAGGCGGATCTCTACATCATCAAGAACATCCTGGAATGGGACGACGAGAGCACGCGCAGGACGCTGCGCAATGTCATGGCGTCGGCCCGCCCGGGTGCCCGGGTCGTGATCATCGAAAACCTGATCGACGACACCCCGTCGATGCGGTTCACGACCGCCATGGACCTGCTGCTGCTCCTCAATGTCGGCGGTGCGAAGCACACCAAGGAGAGCCTGATCGGGCGGATGGAGGAAGCGGGGCTGATCGTCGGCGACATCAGCCCGGTCAACGGATATCTGCACGCGTTCGAGTGCAGCGTGCCCAGCTGAACCGTTTCGCCTCAGAGCCTGTCGGGTGACCTTCGATCGGAAAGCAGACGCGGCCTGGTGCGTGCGATTCCAAGGCGCCGGAAGGCCCTCGGATGGAGTCTCCCCTGCTCGAACGAAGCTGAGAGCTTGGGGAAGGAGCTACTAGGGCA
>NZ_JBSFYR010000106.1:0-22897 GCF_053599875.1 Streptomyces sp. NPDC005151
GTCCTAGAGAAACCCCATCATCGCAGGTCACAAGGCACTTCTTCGTTCCCCGAGAAACTGTCCACAGACATCAAGCCGGTGGATCCAGGCTCAGGATCTCGTGCTTGAGGACGGCAGCGGCTTTCTTGCTGACGAAGAAGGGGCTGCTGCTGGCGACGCCCTCCTCGCCGAGGCTTTCGCCGCTGAGGTCGAGTACGGCGTCTTCCTCGTACACCTCGTCGTATGCGCTCATGTCGATCCGCCCCCTGCGTGACGTGACGCTTCCGTGGATGCGCTCAGTGTGAGGGGCAGGCGTCAGTTTTGTACTTCATTTACTTACCTTGGGATCTCTTGCCTGAAATGTAGTGCTGCCCGCTTCGGGTGCTCAGACGGTGACGGCTTGCGGCATCTCGTCCCAGGTTCGATCGGCGAGGGTGCGTCCCCCCGCCTTAGGGGTGTGGCCGCCCCACTGTTTGAAGAAGAAGGCGACGCCTGCTTCCTGGCACGTGTCCCGGATCCCGGTGACCCATGCCTCGTCCAGGGGGCGGTGGCGGGGGCCGGACTCGCCGCCCGCGATAACCCAGTGGATGCCTTCGAGATTGAGCCCGGGCAAGGGGCCCAGCAGAGGCTCGCAGGACAGAAACCTGACCGCGGCAGGTACCTCGCGCAGGTCGTCGACGCGCGCCAGTTCCTTCTCGGTCTCGATGGAGACGCCCATCCACAGATTGGTCGGCCAGTCCAGCTTGTGCGCTACCTGGCGAAGGCGGCGGGCTCGCTTGGTCAGGACTTGATAGGTGTGCTGTGGGGTGTCGGCCATGACCTGGAAGACCTGGCGCACGAAGTCGAGAGGTACCCGGGCGTGGAAGAGGTCGGACATGGAGTTCACGAAGACCACGCGGGGGCTTTTCCAGCCGTAGGGGACGTCGAGGGCGTCGGGGTGCAGGGTGACGTCGAAGCCGGGACCGGAGGTGCGGGGGTCGCCGTCGTTCTGGTACTTGGCTGCCCCCATGGCTTTCAGACGCTTCGCCAGGGTGAGGGCGTAGCAGTTGTCGCAACCGGAGGAGACGCGGTCGCAGCCGGTGGTGGGATTCCAGGTCGCTTCGGTCCATTCGATGGAGCTGCGGTCGCTCACTGATCTCCTCCTGGTGCCATGTGCGTTGTCCACACCGCCGGCGAAAGGGGGCGGGCGTGACGGTGTGCAGTGCTTAACGATGCCGTGGCGGCGGGTGTACCGGGCCCCAGAGCCGGTATTCGATGACTTTCGATCGCTTCCCGTAACCAAATAAATCGAACTATCGTTCCCAATCTAGTAGTTGGGCCCTACGGAAGTCGAGACCGGTGAACACCGGTAGAACCCGGACTGCGAGTGATAGCCAGCGACTGGACAGGCAGCCGGGCCAGCCCGCATCTGGGGCACTACGGGTGAGCGCGGGACCGCATCAATCCACTCCTTGACTGCTTCGTTCTTCAGTGGTTAAGCTCTCCTTAGCAACTTAAAATAGAAGTCAAACTCGGTGTCACATGGAGAGTGCTAATGCCCACGGTCAGCCTTCACTTCGACCCGTCCGTCTTCGCTCATCTCGCCCGTGCGACCGGCGATGACACCGTCCACCTGACCCTGTCCCTGGGCGGAGGCGACGAGACCCCCAAGGGCACAGCCAGTCCAGTCGTTCCCCACGGTCCACTCGCCGATCTTCTGCAGGTCGGCCTGCTCAGCGCGGGCACCGAGCTCACCTTCTATCAGCGGCGCGCCAACCGCAGGGGGCGAGCCGTAATCACTGCCGAGGGGCAACTCATCGTCGACGGGCACGCTTCCCCGTTCCCCTCCCCGTCGAAAGCGGCTGAAGCGATCACCGGCAACGTGATCAACGGCTGGACGCTGTGGCACCTGCCCGACGGGCGCACCCTGGACGACCTCCGGCGTGAACACCGACGCAACGATCCGCAGCACTGACCCGGGGGGAGGACATCCATGCCCGTCATCAAGCTTCGCGAGCACCAGGTGGCCCAAAAGGCGGCCTTCCGGAAGTGGGCCGGCTTCCCTTCACGGTCACCGGTGCCGCCCCAGGGCCGACGGGGCACGATCGTGTCCGCGACCGGCTCGGGCAAGACGATCACAGCCGCCGCGTGCGCGCTGGAGTCGTTCGCGGACGGCCGGATCCTCGTGACCGTGCCGACCCTGGACTTGCTCGCGCAGACCGCCCAGGCATGGCACCTGGTGGGCCACCGGGCCCCGATGGCGGCCGTGTGCTCGCTGGAGAACGACGCGGTGCTGAACGAACTGGGCGTACGCACCACCACGAACCCGATCCAGCTCGCCCTGTGGGCCGGGAAGGGGCCAATCGTAGTGTTCGCCACGTACGCCTCCCTGGTGGACCGCGAGGACCCGGAGGACCCGACGGGGCGAGGAAAGGTTCGCGGGCCGCTGGAGGCCGCGCTGGCAGGCGGGGAGCGTCTGTATGGGCAGCAGATGAGGCCGTTCGACCTCGCGATCGTGGATGAGGCGCACGGAACCGCTGGTGATCTTGGTCGGCCGTGGGCGGCGATCCACGACAACGCCCGCATCCCGGCGGACTTCCGGCTCTACCTCACCGCGACCCCGCGCATCCTCGCCGCAGCCCGGCCCCAGAAGGGCGCGGACGGCCAGGAGGCGGAGATCGCGACCATGTCGGACGACCCGGAGGGCACCTACGGCGCGTGGCTCGCGGAGCTCGGGCTGAGCGAGGCCATCGAGCGCGAGATCCTCGCAGGCTTCGAGATCGACGTCCTGGAGATCCGCGATCCCTCGCCGGTTCTCGGGGAGTCGGAGGAGGCGCAGCGGGGCCGGCGGCTGGCTCTGTTGCAGACCGCCCTGTTGGAGCACGCGGCGGCGTACAACCTGCGTACGGTCATGACGTTCCACCAGAAGGTCGAAGAGGCCCGCGCGTTCGCGGACAAGCTGCCTGAGACCGCTGCCGAGCTGTACATGAACGACGCCTCCGACGCCGACCTGGCGGCCGCCGACAAGCTCCCGGCGTCGTCGATCGACGCGGAGTTCTACGAGCTGGAGGCCGGCCGCCACGTACCCCCGGACCGCGTCTGGTCAGCATGGCTATGCGGCGACCACCTCGTCAGCGAGCGACGCGAGACCCTGCGCCAGTTCGCCAACGGGATCGACGCCTCGGGCCGGCGGGTGCACCGGGCGTTCCTCGCCAGCTGCCGCGTGCTCGGTGAGGGTGTGGACATCACCGGCGAGCGAGGCGTGGAGGCGGTGTGCTTCGCCGACACCCGCGGCTCCCAGGTGGAGATCGTACAGAACATCGGCCGGGCGCTGCGGCTCAACAAGGACGGCTCCACGAAGGTGGCCAGGATCATCGTGCCGGTGTTCCTGGAGCCCGGCGAGGACCCCACCGACATGGTCGCCAGTGCCTCGTTCCGCCCCCTTGTAGCGGTCCTCCAGGGCCTGCGCTCGCACGATGAACGTCTGGTCGAGCAGCTCGCCTCCCGCGCCCTCACCAGCGGGAAACGCAAAATCCACATCCGACGCGACGAGAACGGACGGATCATCGGGACCGGCGGCGAGGGCGACGGCGAGGACCACCAGGAGGACGACGACACCCAGGCCGCCGCCGAAGCCGCCCTGCTCCACTTCTCCAGCCCGCGCGACGCGGCCACCATCGCGGCCTTCCTGCGGACGCGGGTGTACCGGCCGGAGTCCCTGGTGTGGCTCGAGGGCTACCAAGCCCTCATCCGCTGGCGGGCACAGAACGAAATCACCGGCCTCTACGCCGTGCCCTACGACGTCGAGGTCGAGGTGGGGGTCACGAAAGACTTTCCGCTTGGTCGATGGGTGCACCAACAGAGGAAGGCGCTGCGGGCCGGTGAACTGGAGGAGCGGCGGAAGACCCTGCTGGACGCACCAGATGCCGGGATGGTGTGGGAGCCGGGCGAGGAGGCGTGGGAGAACAAACTCGGCGCGCTGCGGTCCTACCGGCGGGCCACCGGGCACCTCGCACCTCGTCAGGACGCCGTGTGGGGCGAGGGCGAGGCGATGGTCCCGGTCGGCCAGCACATGGCGAACCTGCGCCGGAAGGGCGGCCTGGGGAAGGACCCGGAGCGGGCGGCGAAGCGCGCGCAGCAGCTGACGGCGATCGCCCCGGACTGGGACTGCCCGTGGCCGCTGGACTGGCAGCGGCACTACCGCGTCCTGGCGGACCTGGTCGACGCTGACGGCGTGCTGCCCTACATCGCGCCGGGCGTCACCTTCGAGGGTGACGACGTGGGCAAGTGGCGGTGGCGGCAGCAGGAGCCGGGCACGTGGGCCCAGCTGTCGACCGAGCAGCGCGAGCGGCTGTCCGCGCTGGGCATCAAGGGCGCTGAGGCTCCCCATCCTGCCCTGGCGGCGGTCGGTGCATCGAAGGGCTCGGGGAAGGCGCAGCAGGCGTTCCAGCGGGGCCTGGCGGCCCTCACGCAATGGGTGGAGCGGGAAGGCGCAGACCGGCCGGTGCCGCGCGGGCACGGTGAGCCGATCGCGATCGACGGCGAGGCGGAGCCGGTGATCGTCAAGCTGGGCGTATTTCTGAGTAACAGCAAACAGAGGCGGGACAAGCTCACCCAGGAGCAGCTGGATGCGCTGCGGGATCTGGGCGTGGTGTGGGCATGACGTCAGCCGTCGGCGGGCGTTGAACCTGCCGGACACGCGCGAGATTCGGGCTGTCATGGCCGTGCCCGGGGTCTCGTGCTGTCTGCAGGTTCAGTTCGTGAGCTTCTTGAAGACCGTCTCGAAGCGGTCGAGGGTGTCGTCGTCAACCTGCACGAAGAAGGCGTCCTTGTCCCGAGTGAGCTGGTGCGCAGGGCCGACGTGGTCAAAGTCCCGGGGTTTGCGGTGCTTCTCCCGGGCAATCCCGATGCGCTTGAGAATGGGGAGGGGCTTGTCGGGGGTGATCAGGTCTTCCTCGTTGACGGTGACCTCGGTAGCCCTGTTGTAGAGCCAGAGGTAGTCCTTGGTGGAGAAAAGGTCCTCGATGTCGGCCGTCTCCGGGAGCCCGTCGAGTTGGCCGATGACGGTGATGTGGGACGTGTCGACTTCGGCGGCCTCGGCAGCGCTGAGGACCTTGGCGGTCACCTTGGTGGTCTCGGCTCCGTCGATGAGAGCCCGGACGGACAGCCGGCGTCCCATGACGGCGATGAAGGCCGGCATGTTACCGATGCCGCCGACCGGGATGATGGCCAGCCGGGGGTCGAGGCCGGTGCGGCCCTGGCTGACCAGATAGTCGGACATGCGCATGAGGAAGACGAAGTCGCTGCTGCCTTCCACTGCCAGGAGCGGGCCGGCTCCGAGGAACAGGTGCTGCGCCACGGAGTATCCGAGCGCAGCTTCCACCGGCAGGATCGTCTTGGGGTCTGCGGACAGGCTGACCAAGGTGATGACCACACCCAGGTTCGGGTCTGCGCGGGTCGCCTGGTCGTGAATGGCACGCATGGTCTCGTACCGCGTGGGGTCGATCATGTGCTGGGAGTGGGTGGTGTAGAGGACCTGCTGCTTGGGTCCGAGTTCGCCGTAGACGTACCGGAGGAAGTCGCCCTGGGCCTCGCCATGCAGGCTGGTGGCTGGTTCGTCCAGCAGGACGACGACGCGCTCATCAGTATCGCGGTAGGCGCTGAATGCGGCGAGGAAGGAGAAGAACCACTGGAAGCCAGTGGAGCGGGTGGAGAAGTTGGTCTCCACGCCGCCGTGCCGGTCGTCGCGCAGCTCGATCTTGAGCAGCCGATGGTGGGGCTGCGGCTGCCCATTGACGTCCGGTGGCATGGGGATCAGGTCGGTGTCGAAGACGACCGTGAGGTCCTCGTTCTGTTTCCAGTACTCGAAGACCTGAGCGCTCAGGTCCAGGCTGGCGGCCTGGAGCTCGGCCTTGCGGCTGGCGTAGTCCTCGTCCAAGAAGTCGTTTGGCCCCTCACCAGCGAGGCGCAGCAGGGACATCATGGTCTCGTCACCGCGCCCCCACTGCTTGGTCCTCGCGCGTTCGGCGAGTGCGTGGAGGTCGCAGTCCCCCGGGAGCATCTCGTAGGTGGAGAAGTAGAAGAACTTCGGAAGCAGATCGATCAGCTGCTCATGCTGGTCGTCGTCAAGATCCCCTTCGATGTACTGCTTGCGCCGGTCCAGCTCGGCCGGGACCTTCTCGATCGCTTTGACCCGGGCCGTCTTCTTGCCGCTGCCCGCTTCCTTGGCTCGGACCTTCGCCGCGGCGCTCACGGCCTCGATGGTCGTGTGGTCCCCAGTGATGGCCTTCTGGTCGTCCTCATCGTCGACGCCGGCTTCTTCGAAAACGTCCGCCAGGATGTCCTCGAGGGCGCAGTACACATCGGCTCGGAGGCTGCCGTCGTAGAGGCGTGACGCCTTGACGCACGCCCTCGCCGGCGGCCGTACGCCGACCAGCTCCTCAATGGCTTCGAGGTCCGCGTCCTCCAGCTCAAAGACAGCCGTCACAGGAGCGACTGTGTCGAGATCCTTCGTACGCCGGTCCCTGGCCAGGTTCCGCCGCGGATAGTCGGTAGTGACATGGAAGTCGTCCGCCTTGTTGGCCGGGTTCAGCCGATGTAGAGCCTTGAGAACCGTCGTCTTGCCCGACTCATTCTTGCCGATCAGGCACGTGACCTCTGGGTCGACAGCCATGGCCTGCTTGTTCGTGATGTTGCGGAACGCCTCGATCTCAACCGACGTCACCAGCATGGCATTCCCCTCCAAGGGCCACGTTGCCCTTGTCTATTCCGCGCAGCGTGGGGCCTGTGCCAGATGGGCCAGGTGTGACCGCGCGTTGCGGCTTAATCAGCCAGTATGAATGCCGCCACTGACAGTGGTGCCTCCGATGATTGGTTGGAAGCGGTGCTCGCCCTGACATGAAACCGGCACATCGCACCGGCCCGGACCGAGCGGAGGGCCGCGACTGCGCGAGCTCGCCGCGCGCCCGCTGGACGGCAACACCACCGGGGCGCTGATCGCATAACCACCGAGCTGAGCGGCGTCGACCTCGCCCGCCAGGCCCACGTCGCGGCCCGGGAGGCAGCGGAGAAGAACGGCGCCACCAAAAGCCGAAGCGGCGCACCACCAGCGTCGTGCCACGGGACGGCCGGGAGGCGCTGAGACTGGGCAGCACGACAGGCTCTCGCCGGCATCCCGGCGGCCGCACCGTTCGTCCCGTTCCGGACCCGTCGGCCGCCGCCTCGCCATGCCCCGGACTCCACCCGCACCTTGTGGTCGTAGTCGTCCTACGCCCCACGGCCGTCACCCGGCGGTGTCGATCCAGCTATTTGGGACCAGTCCGGTTCCGGTGCCGCGCCAGCGCCTCACGACAGCACTACGGAAGGGCTCTCCGTCCAGGTCCGCGTGCTCGATGACGATGACTTGGAAGCCGGGGGAGAGTAGCTCGACCGTGTCGGCGATGACCTGGTATGCCCGGAGGAGCATGTTTCGATCGCTGCCGACGAGTTCGGGTGCGGTCCCGTCGTAGTCGGATGGGAAGTACACCTGGGATGGCTGGTCCAGGATCAGGAAGCGCGGAAGGGGGCGGTTCTGCTCGGTGCACCATTCGTGCAGGCTGAGCAGAGTTGCGATGTGGTAGCCGAGCCAGTTCTCACCGCTTCCCATATCGCTGAGGGGGACGGGGCCGCGCGGGGTGTCTGCGATGACGGTCAGCTTTGCGAGGTCGAGGCGAATCGGGTGTTGGGAGTGTTCGAGGCGTAGGGCGCGGGCTTTGGTGGTGATCTTCTGGTTGATCCGGGACAGGAAGCTTGCGAGGCGGTCGGCCTGGGTGTCCTCGCCGAGGGCGTCCTCGATCTCGCCGATGAATTGGGTGAGCGCGGCTGTCCGGTCGGGCACGGCGGGTGCGGTCTGTGCAAGGGCGGCGGTTTCTAGGTAGAGGCTGATGCGTCCCTGTACGCTCGCGGCGCGCAGGGCCTGGTTCGATAGCGCGTTGGCCTGCCTCATGCCGGCGGCCAGTTCTTGTTGTGCCTGCCGGTTGCGGACCAGAGCGGTGTTGAGTTCGCGCTGTTGTTGCTGGGCTTCCTCGATCAAGGTGCGCGTGCGTGTGGTGTCGTCGGAGACGAATGCGACGTCGTCGTCGAGGCGTGCGAGGTCGTCGCGGATTTGGGTGGCGATCTCGTGGGCCGGTGTGACCGGGGAGGCGCACAGCGGGCAGGCCGCCTGTTCCGGGTCATCGGGGCGGATGGTGAACAGGCCGAGGGAGGCAAGGCGGTCGTGCTGGTCGCGGGCGGTACCGAGGTAGTCCCCGCTGTCGGACAGTAGCGCCTTCAGATCGCCGATCTGGGCGCGGATGCGGTTGTACTGGGTCCGCAAGCCCTCCCGTTCCCGCTCCAGGAGTGCCAGCGGGTCCTCGCCGGGCAGATCGGTGAGGTTCTGGGGAGCCGATTCGAGTGCTTCGCTGAGGAGGGTGAGGGCTGTGGGGAGATCCGGTTCCTCGGGCTGGGGCGGGAGGAGTTGGACTTGGATGGCCTCGGCTACCAGTGCGCGGGCCATGCCTGGGGCGGGGGTGCGCCGGCTGGCTTCGGCGAGTTCTTGTGCGTGGGCTTTGAGGTCCTGACGAGCTGTCTTCAGGCGCGCGGTGAGTTCTGCTTGGGCGGGGTCGACCGCGCCGAGGAAGTACGGAAGCGTGTCGCGGATCGCAGAGGACCTCCACTCTTGGCCCTGTGAGTGGAAGAGCTGCTCGGGATTGGCGATCTCGTTCTGCCCCTGGAAGCAGAAGAAGAGGGCGTGTCGGATCGACGGGTTGAGCGCCGTGCCGCGTGTGGGGATGCGTACGCTGCGGTCGATGCCGCAGAACTCGGTGATCATGTTGCGGGCGACATCGAGCGGGATGGTGAAGTCGAGCTCATCGATGGCCGGTGGCGGGGAGCCTGCTGACTGGAAGATCAGGCACAGGCGCGGCGCCGCGGTTGTGGTGGTGGATGCCGGGCGTGCGGTGAACAGCTGCCGGTCTCCTGCTACCAGCTGGACTGCGTAGGCTTGGACGTAGTCGCGGACGACGCCGGCTTTGACCGGATAGTTGGTGCTGCCCAGGCAGTAGTCGGTGATGGTGGCTATGGATGTCTTGCCGGTGCGGGAGTCGCCGGTGACGATGCTCAGCTTCCCCGGAATGAAGGGGAGGATTTCCACCTGGTCGGGCTGCTTGCCGTACAAGACGATGCTGCTGATCTGGCAGGTCACGGACGCACTCCGAGCAGGGTCAGTGTGGTGGAGGTGCTGCCGGCGGTTGGCAGCCATCGGCCGAACATGCCGGCCGCTTTCTGGATCGCGAGCGGGATAGGCGCTGCGCCACGGGGCTGGGCAGGGATGGCGCGAGGGCGCGCCAGACTCACGGTCGCGTCCGGGTGGGCCATCAGAACACCGGTCTGGGTGGCGAAGAGCAGTCCGGCGCGAACCACTGGGGCCAGTGCGGTGGTGTTCGCGGCCATCATGATCCGGATCTCGGCATTGTCCTCAACCCATTTGGCGACGCTGGCGTTTGTGGTCTTGGGCAGCACGGCGCGGATTCCGGGTTGTAGTGCCATGATGGCGGCGGTCACTGCGATGGCCAGGGAGCAGCGTTCGTTGTGGACTCGGTGCTCGCGCACCGCCCGTGCGCAGACGAGCCCCATGAACGCCGGGTTGAACAGGGCCCGCTCGCCACGCCCCAATCGGGGATAGGTCATGGGCGGGACCCCGCGGGCTCGAGCAGCGTCATCAGGCGTGCTGCATATTGCGGGTGCCAGCCGACATCGAGGCCTTCGGCGAGCATGTGGAACGATCCTGTGGTGACGAAGGGTTCCTCGCAGCCGGGGCGGATTGAGTAGCGAGCCTCTTGCTCCACCCAGCGGTAGAGCGCCTTCGCGGCGGCGGCCATCGCCTCCTCGGCCGCCTGTTCACCGAGGTCGTCCCGCATCGCCTCGAAGCGGACCTCCCACTCCTCGGTCAGACGACGCTCGTAGATGTCGATCTCACCGGGGCGCAGCAGGTTTTCATTGGACCATCGGTTCCGCTGGGTGGAGGCGCGGAGCCAGTCGCGTACCGCGATGCGGACGCGGGCGGACCCAACACCTGCCAGGCCCAGCTGTCGAACGAACGTCTTGTCCGAGTGGAGGTGGGACTCGTCCGGCAGCTTGATCACATCGGTGTCGATCGGCAGGTTGTCAGGGCGGAACTGATCGCGGCGCGAGCTGAACGCCTCGTCGAATTCGATGCCAGTGACGGGGCCTGCTGAGGTTCCCATCTGGGCAATGACGCGCTGGAAGAACCAGCCCTCGAGACGCTCGAGGAAAGAGGCGGCGTACTGATGGCCGACGGCGATCGCCGCCCGGCCCTGCAGCCTGGTACCGGTGGCATGGATGTCCTCAGCGCCGTGCAGGATCTGGACACGTTCAAGCAGCCGCAACTGTTCGGGACCCCCCAGCGCATCCCATGCCAGGTAAAGCTCGGACGGCTTTACCGTGGCGTCCGGGTTCGCGACTGCCTTCTTCTGCTGCCTTCCGCGGGCGGCATCGCGAGCCACCCCCAGCAGACGATGCGCTTCGACAGGGTCACGCTGCTCGTCGGGGGCGGGGCTCAGATGCATCGCAGCACTCGCTGGTGGCGCCTCAGCAGTGGTGAGGAGGAACAGATCGGCAGTGTCCAGATCGATCACCCCAGCCCTGGCTGCGACAGCCCAGACCCGCAGACTCTTCCACAAATCGCTAGTGCCGTCGGTGATCCGGACGCCCTCGGCACGGTGCTTGAGCTGCCACAGACCCGTCTTCTCGTCCTGGACGCACTCGATATCGTCGCCGGCCTCGAGAGCGACCGTCCAACTCGCCCCGCTCTCCAGCAAGTCCGTGCAGCGCACCAGAGCGATACGGAGCTGGTAGAGATAACCCATCGCCGATGCTGTCGCTGCAAATGGGCTGATGTCTTCCGCCATCCGATCCCCCTTATCGGCCCCCGTATTCCCCGTGCGCGATCATAGTGCTCAGACGGCGAAGGTCCACCGGGTCCGTTCACGGTGCGGGCCATGCGCGCGGGGTGAGGTGCGGCCACAGCAGCGTGAGGTCGTGGGCGACCCGGTCGGCCAGGTTGTCGGGGTCGTTGGCCGTCCACTGGTGGGCTGTTGCGATGGCGTCGGCGGCCTTCGTCCTGGAGGTGCTCTTGTGGGGGAATGAGCCGGACTCCGCGCGGGCGGTGAACGTCGCCGGCCCTGGCGGGCGGGGAAGGAAGAGCAGCGGGCGGTGCGGGGTGAAGTCGGCGTGACCGAGACGGGCTGCCGACTCTTCGTCGAAGAGCTGCGATTCGGTCCACAGGCCGGCGGTGACGACGATCCAGGTCTGCGGCCTGTCCGGTCGTCGCACAGCCACGGGTCGAACGTGCCGACCACGAGGTTCCCTTGCCACTTCCAGACCTTCGCCCGCGGAGCCCCAGGTCGGCTACTTGGTCGCCGTGAAGCTTCCCGCGGCGGGGACCCTCTTGGACGGCGGGGCGACGTTCGGGGAGTACGAGTCGACCACGTTGGTCACCGATGTGTACGCGCCGACGTCCGGAACCGTCGTCGCGGCCAACGAAACACTGGCCGAGGAACCGGAACTGCTCACGAGCGACCCCTACCATGACGGGTGGTTGATCGAGATGGAGGTCTCCGACCCGGAGCGGATCGACAATCTGCTCACGGCCGAGGAGTACCAGCAGGTGCTGATGGCCGGGCTAGGGCAGGAGCCGTCCGCGAGTGAGATCAGCAAGGCGACAAGCGCCGAACGGCGACCGGACGCCGGAACGGGTGAGCAGCGGGTGCGGGTGCCGCGCGGTGAGCTTCGCTCGCAGAGGGAACGCACGTAAGAGGGCGACCTGGCCGCCGGGCCGCTCGGACATCAGGCGGCCCTGAACTCGTGGGCGGGACCACGACCTGGTCGTGTTCCTCGAGAGCGCCGGCTTCGCCGATCCCGATGCCATCCTCGACGACCCGCCCGCGTCTGGAGGAGCTGCTGCGCGCGTACGGGCCGGGCAGTAAGTCCGCCTCGCGCGGCGGGGTACGCGCTGATCGGAGACCCTGGCCATCCCGGAGCGGATGGAGACCGATCCGTTGGGTCTGTGCCACCGGTGGGAGAAGGAAATGGAGGGCATCCTGCTGGACGGCCTCAAGTTCGTGTGGTGGCCGGGCATCCGCCTCGGCCGGTGAGCAGCGGGAACAAGCGGCGAGACCGGACAGAATCGCCCACCCAGCCCCGCCGCCTCCCGTACGCGCGTCCGATCGCAGGGTGTCACCGATGCCACCGAACTGGTGGCCGACAGCAGGTGGTTTATGGGTTATGAATCGTCTTCTTTGTCTTGGCTCAGATGGTTCATGGCGAAGGAGATCTCGTCGGGGTGAGTAGCTGTCCGGGCCAGCGCCCAGGCGGTGCGTGCGTCCATGCCGGGTCCGTATGCGGTTGCTGTACGTCGGGCGCGCCATGTGGTCAGTGGTGCCAGCAGCCACCGGCTCAGCGGGAACTTGATGTGATGTTGTCCTGCGGAGGTTTCATGATCGGGGGTCACCTGCGCCTCCGGCAGTGCTGGTGTCCGGGAGAGGGCCGGCAACTTCCCTGAGTGGGCAGTGGGGTTCGGAGCAGCGGGTGTGGTTGCAGGCCCGGAGGTTGGCCAGGGCGAAGCGCGCTTCGATCAGAGCGTGGTCGTCTCGGTCCGGGCTCCCGTACAAGAAGCGGGACATGGCGTCGAGGGGGGTGTGGGCATTGCGGACGTCGGTGAGGATGCCGAAGGTGGCGGCGCGGTCCAGCCGGCCTTCGTGGGCGGCTCGGGCCCAGCCGAGAAGAACCTGGTGGGCGTAGTCGCGCACGTCTGGCTGTCGCAGTGTCTGCATCCAGCCGTTGATCAGGAAGTCCCGGATGGCGGGGGCTGCCTGTGCCGCGCTCATCAGGGTGTCCACGACGCTGTGGGTGGGATCGGTGAGTGCTAGGAAAGCCCGGGGGCCGGCGAGATGAGTCGGGTATTTCTCGAACCAGGTCTCGACCGTCTCGACGACTCGTCGCAACCCGTCGGTACTCGCGGCCGCATGGGCTGTCAGGGCGGTCGCTGCGATGCGGGTTGCTTCGTCGTCGATGGCCAGGATGTGGCGTAGCCGAACGAGCGCCATGTGCGGCCATCGCATGCCGTAGCGGCCGCTGCAGACCCAGGCGACGACCTTCCGCCGATGCGCGTGGCCCTTTGCCGCCCAGTCCAGCAGTTGTTTGTGAGCGGCTCGCGCGAGTTCTTCGGTTTCCGCAGCTCGGGTGATGAGTGCGGTGACGGTGCGGAGACGTTGTTCGTCGGGAGGGGTGGTGGTCCAGGTGTCGAGGATGGTGAAGAAGGGGGATTCCACCTCTGTGATGGACAGCTCCAGCAGCCGGGATCCGATCTGCTCAGCCCAGTCTTTGGCGACGCCCTCGGGAGCCGTGATGCGGGCGAGCCACTCCCTGGTTTCTTTTCGTTCGTCGGCCCAGTGGTGCCAGTCCATACGGATGGCGGAGAGGGCGAGGCCTGGGCGGCTGTGAAAGGCAGCTGTGTCGTTGGCAGTGATGTCGACACCGACGTCAGCCAGCCGGCGCCGGGGGCTGCGGCCTTCCCGGTAGCGGCGTGCGAGTGCCTCGTCGCGGGAGCCGAACGCGGTGGCCGCCTTGATACACAGTTCGAGGGGGGCGCCTTCGAGGTAGGCGGCGGCGAGCAGCATCATCCGGTCTTGGCCGCGGGTGCCTGTGCCGGTGAGCGTCTGCTCCAGGAAGTTGGTCCATAGCAGGACCTCCTCCCGGATGCGCCGCAGCTCCCTGACCCCCTGCTCGTACTCCGGCGAATCGGGTGGGTTTTCTCTGCGTTCGACAGCCAGGGCCAGTCGATCGGGGTCGATGTTGCGCAGGCGTCCGGCAATCGCGGCAGCATCGAAGGGGCTGACACTGCGGGTGAGGAGGTCGGACAGGATTCCGACGGTCCGGCCGGGGGCGGCCTGGCGGAGCAGGCCGCGTGACACAGCGCGCGGGGCATCCTGTTGCAGCCACCCCGCCTGCGCGTGGCTGCCGGCGTGAGCGAGGTGGTTGCGGGCGACCTGGACTGCGTCGGGGCGTACTGCTCCGATCTCGAAGCGGCTGTCTCCTCGCCAGTCCCGCTGGTTGCCGGTGATGACCAGGCAGCTGCCGCCTGCGTGGAGTCTTTCCGCCCAGGCCATCAGAGCGCGGGCGGCGTTCTCGGACATCAGGCGCGAGGACCCATCGATCAGGTAGCCGTGTCCGGCGATCGGCTCGGGCAGGACTTCCGGTTCCGGGACTTCGTCGTCCTCCCAGTCGGCTGCGAGATCGTAGAGCTGGGGAGGTCCTGCGGGGGTGGAAAGGTGGGTGTGCAGGGCGCGGACTGCCGAGATACGCCGTCCCGTGCCGCGTTCTCCCACGATGACGGCAAGGCCGTGTGCAGCAAGGACATTTGCGGCCTGCTGCGGGGTGGGAGTGTGTGCCCAGAGCGGTTCCAGGGCCGCCTCCCGGTCACCTCGCGGAATGGCAATGACCGGTAGTTTGGGTCGGTCCGTGATGTTGATGTTGCCTGTATTGGAACCGCCGACCTGGACGGTGGGGCCGGCGTTGCCGACGGCGGACTGTCCGAAAGGCGGCGGGCTGGTGCGAGGCTGGGGCAGGCCCTGCCCGTCCGGCGTGGTCACCTTCGCTCCGTGTTCAGACCGCCGGAGTTGTCCCTACCGATCTGGATGACCGAACCGGTGTTGTTCTCCGCGCTCTGGTTCACCCCACCCTGCTGCTCCTCCGGCTTGCGGCGCGCCATGGCCGCAAGGTCGTCGGCTGCTTCGGGGAAGTCTTCCACCAGGGTCAGCAGCCGCCGGTTCCATCTCTCGCGCAGGGCCGCTTGATCCAGCGTGGCCGCCTGCACCTGATCGGCGTCCAGCCGGGCGAGCTGGCGTTCTTCCTCCTCCTGGCCACCACGCCGGAAGAACCGAGCGGCCAGAGAGCGCATCGAAGCCCAGCTCTCCTTGGTCATCTCCGCAACCAATGCAGCTGCGGCCGCCCCCGCCATTCCCACCAGCTGCGCCTGTTCCAACACGGCCCTCGCCCCCATCTAAGATCCACTAAGTAACTAAGCGATCACCCACTGCAAGCAGGAACGGTTTCAGAGATACCGGCACAGAAAGGCAGAGTTGGCGAGAATGACTGAAATCAGACGGTCTGTAGCACCACGTTACTGACGACGCCGAGTCAGGGCGAAGACCGGTTCA
Organism: Streptomyces sp. NPDC005151; assembly: GCF_053599875.1. NCBI lineage: Bacteria > Bacillati > Actinomycetota > Actinomycetes > Kitasatosporales > Streptomycetaceae > Streptomyces > Streptomyces sp. NPDC005151. The sequence goes on from NZ_JBSFYR010000106.1 coordinate 15,213, forward strand.
CCGACGCGTGGGTACGGAACCGCGCGGTCCGGCGGCCGTCGTCGTCTTGCGGTGGGACAGGTAGTGGCGGCAACAACGGCACCTTCACCCGTTCGGGTGGGAGCAGCCGAGACCTACGACCGCGCAACGCAGCGCACCTGGCTTCGACCACCCCATCCTGCCGATGCTGACCTTGTAAGGGGCTGTCGACCAGCACATGACTCCATCGCACTTTCAAGACGCGGCCACCCAGCCGGGCCTTGCCAGTTACACCTTCGGCCGCGCGCGCCGACCGGCATAGGGCGGTCTGGCGAACAGCCGCCGCCAAGTCTCAGGTGGCCCATGCCCGGTTCCGCACATGGCACACGCGGGTGCAGAGAAGCAGTCGGCGGGCAAGGCGGTCCGGTTCAGAATTCGGCGGGATATTCGTTCTAAGTGGACAGTGTGCAGTTCAACTGAGTCGATGTTGGCTGGTGGTCATGGACACCCTCTTGCCGCCGACGGATGCCATCGCGGCGACCAGTCGAATCGAGGCGCGCTTCGTCGGCGCTGCCGGAGAATTCCAGCGTTTGCCATGGCTGCACGTCGCGCAGGGGCTCGCGCTCGAAGAGCTGACGCCGGTGCGGATATTCCCCGTACGTCGGGGGCGCCGTGTGGCACCTGGCTGGTGGTGGTCGGCAACCTCCGGACAGCTGGTGCACTACGGGTTCGGGGCGATGCGCACGCAAGTCATGCTGCTGGACCGTGATCCGGATGTGGTTTCGATGGCGTGCAGCCCGGTGGAGTTGGCATGGCTGGGGCACGGCGGTGAGACCGTTGTGCACACTCCGCATTTGATGGCCCGGCTCCGGGATGGCAGCGGTGTGCTGGTCGACTGCGCAGGACGCGACGGGGTCTCCAAGCGGCTGAAGGAACGAGCCTCAGAAGTGAGGGCAGTGGTGGAGGCGGCCGGGTGGCGCTATCGCATCGCCCTACCGCCGGAGCCGGTGGTTGCCGCCAATGTCCGGTGGCTGTCGGGGTACCGCCATCCCCGTAACGGTGGCAGCGGCCGGATGGCAGAGGTCGCGGCGTGCTTCGCCCGCCCGCAGCCGCTTGAGGAGGGTGTCTCGCGGCTCGGGGATCCGATTGCTGTATGGCCGGCTGTCTTCCACGCCCTATGGGGTGGGGTACTCAACACGAACCTGGAGCTTCCCCTGCACGAGCGGGCCGTCGCAAGTGCCGCCGCCGAAAGGGTGGCAGCGTGAAACGCGGCATGCTCAGCGTCGGCGATCAGGTGCGCTGGGACAAACGCACATGGACTGTTGCGGTTCTGGAGGGAGTCCGGGGGCGGCTGGTCGATGATGCGGGCGCGGTCGTGGCTGTGTCACTCCCCCACCTGTTCGCCGACCCGCACTTCGAGGTCTGCGGCGCTCCCCGACGTCAGGTGCCGCCGTTCGCACTGCTCGACGTGCTGCCTGATCCCGTGCGGGAGCAGGCGCTGAGCTGGGAGCGGCACGTGCGAGAGGTGGAAACGGGCCTCCCTGACCCGGTGGGCGGGACGCCCAGGCCGCGGTACGACCCCGCGGTGCATACCTTGGCGCAACGGGAGGCTGCCAAGGCGGAGGAACTAACCGCCGGCGGCCTGCCGACGAGCGTGGCGACGGTGCGGCGGATGCGGGTGCGTTACCGGGACCAGGGTGTGTGGGGTCTGGTGGACCAGCGCACCACCCGGCCCAGGTCTGCGGTGGGCCGGGCGGATCCGCGGGTGGTGGACGCGGTGGTGGCGGTGCTTGAGGAGCAGCGGGACCGGTCCACGGGTACGTTGACGCGTCTGCGCGACCAGGTGCGGTGGTTCTTGGAGGATCAGCACGGCCCGGGGGCGGTGGGGGTGCCGCCGCAGTCGACGTTCAACCGGCTGGTGCATGCGCTGGCCGATGGCCAGGGCCTGTTGGGTACGGCGGCGCAGCGGCGTTGGCATGCGTCGCGGCCGGCGCCTCCGTTCGTGCCGACGGTGGCGCTGCGGCCTGGCGAGATGGTGATGATGGACAGCACTCCATTGGATGTGGTGGCGGTGCTGGCGGACGGGGTGACAGGCCGGCCGGAGCTGACGCTGGCTGTGGACGTGGCGACGCGGAGCATCTGTGCCGCAGTGCTGCGGCCGCCGGGTACCAGCGCGGTGGATGCGGCGGTGCTGCTGGCGGAGATGGTGGCGCCGATGCGGATGCGTCCGGGCTGGGACGCGACGCTGGCACTGCAGCGGTCGGTGGTCCCCTACGAGCGGCTGCTGAGTCTGGACGAGCGGCTGGAGGGAGCCGCTGCCCGGCCTGTGATCGTGCCGGAAACGGTGATCGTGGACCAGGGACGGGTGTTCGTTTCCTCCTCGTTCCTGGCAGCGTGCGGGAGCCTGGGGGTGTCGCTGCAGCCCGCGCCGCCGGCGAATGGTCCGGCGAAGGGCCACGTGGAGCGCACGTTCAAGTCGGTCAATCAGCAGTTCTGCCAGTACGTCGCGGGATACACCGGGTCCAATGCCACCGAGCGCGGAAAGGGCGTTGAGGACGAGGCCCGGTGGACACTGCCGCAGTTGCAGGAACTGTTCGACGAATGGCTGGTAGCCGGGTGGCACGCGCGCAAGCACTCGTCGCTGAGGCATCCCCTCCTGCCTCATCTGGAACTGTCACCGATCCAGATGTGGGCCGCGCTGGTGGGCGTCACCGGATATGTGCCCGTGCCGCTGGCACCGGACAACCACATCGAGCTGCTGCCGGTGAGGTGGCAGGTCATCAACGATTACGGCATTCGCTTCGACTACCGCACCTACGACGGCAAGGCCCTCAACGGGCACCGGCGGCGCCGATCGGGCAGCTCTGCCAGGGGCGAGCGCTGGGAGGTCCACTACAACCCTTACGAACCGGCACGGATCTGGGTGCGGCTGCCGGACGGCTTCGTGGAGGTGCCGTGGATCCACACCACCCAGGTGAACATGCCGTTCACCGACTACACCTGGCGGCACATCCGCAAGACAGTAGCGCGCACCGCGGACCGCGACGCGCACGAGCTCGCCCTGGCCCGTGCTCTGGACGCGCTGCTCAGGCGAGCGGGCGCCGGAGAAGGTACACGCCGCGAGCGCACGGTGGCGGCTCGCGCCTCTGCCACTTCATCTGTAGCCGTCGGCGGTCCGACAGCCGGGACTGCAGAGGAGCCTTCGCCTCCTGACTTCGTACCGGACGTCGGTGAGAGGAGACAGCTCGATCTCGACCCGGAGGAGCCGCACGACGACCTTGCCGGCTTCGACGAAGGCGAAGAGCGCGACGACACGTCGTCCGGTGACGTGCGGCCCTATACATCCCGCCTGTTGAACCCCTATGCGGAGGCCGACCAGTGGCTCTAGCAGAATTTACTCCGGATGTTGATGATGCCTTCGACCCGGTCAGCACCTGGGTGGGCTGGCAGCGCTACGTCGACAGCGCACCGGCCACAGCGGTGGCCGATGACTCAGGCTGGAGCCGGGAGCAGCGGCTGGACTACCACTCGCAGTTCGTCGTGGTGGCTACTCCCGCCATGGAGAGGGTGTCAATACAGCTGCAGCGGATGCTGCTGGTCAACCGCCGCCACCGCGGCACCGCGAGGCGCGGGCTGATCGTCTCCGGGCCTCCGAACACCGGCAAGACCACCACACTCATGGAACTGGGGCGGATTTTCGAGCTGACGGACCGGCGCAAGCATCCGGGTGTTCAAGACCGGCTTCCGGTGGCCTTCGTTTCCGTACCGCCTGCGTCGACCCCGAAGATGCTGGTCACCGAATTCGCCCGGTTCCTGGGTCTGCCGGTCCTGCAGCGCATGAACCAGGCAGCGATCACCGACGCCGTATGCGCGACGCTGTGCGAGCTGCGCACCCAGCTCGTCCTGGTCGACGACATCCATCTGCTCGACACCCGCACCCGTTCCGGTGCGGAAACCTCGGATCAGATCAAGCATCTGGGCGAGCGGATCCCGGCCACCTTTGTCTACGCGGGCGTCGATGTGCATGACTCGCCACTGCTGATCGGGCCGCGCGGGCAGCAACTCGCGGGACGCTTCAAGCTGCTGCGCAACGACCCGCTGCCCTACGGCACCGCCGCGCAGCGCGAGGTCTGGGAGGAACTGGTCCGTGACCTGGAGAGCGCACTACGGCTGCGGAACCACCGCCCGGGGTCGCTCGCCAGACAGGCCGCCTACCTGCACCGCCGCACCGCAGGAGTGATCGGCAGCCTGTCTCACCTGCTCCGAGAAGCCGCCGTGACGGCCATCATGGACGGGACCGAGACCATAACGAAGAGCCTGCTGGGAGATGTCGAGCTGGACATCCGCGCAGAGCAGCAACTGCTTGAGCCCGTGCCAGCGCAGCGCCGCGCTGCTGCCAAGCGCGCCGGGGATAAGCGTTGACCCGCCGCTCCAGCGGCGTCTGCGGTCGGGCACCGGATCGCCTTTGCCCGCGGGCGCCCGTTCACGGAAATCGGGAGCACCGTCCGTGACCGTACCGCCAGCACGCGGGCCGTCGTCCCTGCTGTTCCCCTCCATACCGTGCGCGGCAGGCGTGCGGCCGCTGCCGCGGGAGACCACGCTGTCCTTTGTAGAACGCCTGGCCAGCCGCTTTGGGGTCTCGGCTACCGACGTGATCGCGGAGTTCTTCGCCTTCGGCAACAGAAAGCCCATGTCCTCGCTGAAGGCCGACGGCGAGGTGTACTTCAACGCCGACGCCCGGGCCCGCTTCGCCACTCTGTCGCGAGTACCGCCGGAGCATCTGCGCCGGGCCCTGCCTGCCTGGACCCGGTTCGAACCTGCGGGCCGCTACGACACCGGTCCCGCAGTCACCTTCTACAGCGCCGGCTCCATCTCGCCCACCGGCGCCGCTTGCACGCGCTGTGCCGCCGCCCGTACCGGCAGAACCGAGTCGGCGCGCTTGTACATGGCGGCGCACCAGCGCCTCTGTGTTCGCCACCAGATGTGGCTGCCAGGCACGCAGGACGTACCGGATGAGAACTCAGGCCGCAGCCAGCTGAGTCTGGCCCAACTGCCCGAGACCGTACAGGCCCGCGGCCGCCACACGGCGCTGCTACGCCGCCGGGAGAATGCCGCAGACGCCTACCTGGTCGCGCAGGCCATCATCGCCACCTGGTGGGATGCCGCCCGGCCGCAGGAAACCGCCTGGGCGCAGCGGCTGGACAGCCTGGCCCGCGCCAACCCCGCCGCCGAGCTTTCGTCACGTGCGGCCCGGGATGCGGTCACTTACCCCGACACCGTCGCCCTCGCAGGACTGCTGGCCAGCCCCTTCTGGCAGCACCAGGTCCTGGCCGACACCGGCACGCACCGGCCGCACGTTGCCGCCGACACGCCATCCTTCATCCGCGAACTCGCCCTACGGCTACGACGGCCCTGGCTCGCCAGCGTGCTGGCCGACAGTGATTCCGGGCCGCTCATCGCGTGGCTCCAGGCATGCTGGCGCTCCCGCGCCGGTGAACGCGAGCGCACCGTGAGCATGTGGCGGGTCGCGCCTGCCTATCGCACCCCAACCTCTGCCAGCAGCAATCCGGACCGGCCCTCCCGAACCGAAGGCACCGCGGACAAAGCAGACGCCGACGCCGAGGCCGACACCGCACAGGGGTTCGCCCGCGGCCTCGCCCTCGCCCGGGCCTTCGCTGCCGAACACGGACACCTGTGCATTCCCTACCGGCACGAAAAGGACGGATTTCAACTCGGCCTGTGGCTGTCCAACCAGCGCGCCACAGGCCCCCAGCTTCCCCCCGAGCGCAGCCGGGCCCTGTCCGGCCTCGACCCATGGTGGAATCCTCCGTGGAGCACGCTGTGGCAGCGCATCTACCTGCGCGCACGACGGCTGCCAGGATCAGGGGCCGTCGCACCCGAGCAGGGCTTCCCCGGCACCAGTGAAAATCTCGGCACCTGGCTGTACCAGCAGTGCCAGAACTACGACAGCCTCCACCCCCAGCAGCGGAAACTGCTGACCCAAATCGGCATCACCGCCGAAACGGCCCGCCGCGCACGACCGCGTCGCCGCAACCTCGCTGAAGCCCGTGACCAGGGGCTGGACCACGCCCGCTCCTACTGGAAGCAGCACGGGCACCTATGTGCCAGCGCTGCCGATACGCACGACGGCTTCCCTATCGGCCAATGGCTGTCCAACCTCCGCGTACGGGCCAGACGCGGCGAACTTGACCACGCTGTCGCACGACAACTGGACGCAATGGATCCGTGGTGGGCACCGCCCTGGTCCTCCGACTGGCAACGGACCTGCTACACAGTGCGCGACCTCGTCGGCTCCGGCCACATCCTCGCTCCAGAAAACGCCTTCACCGCCTTTGACGACGCACTCGGCCAATGGCTGTACACCCAATGCGTGACCTATCCCGGCCTGGCCGTGGAACAGCGTCAGCAACTCGCGGCCGTCGGCCTGACCGAGCAGGCTGCCGCAACCGCCCGGCCCAACCCCGCCACTGCCAGCCCGTCGCTGGAAACAGGACTCCACTACGCCCACTCCTACGCGGCACTCCACGGCGACCTCAACACATCACCATCCGACCGTCACCAAGGTTTCCCCATAGGCACCTGGCTGAGCCGCCAACGGCAACAGGCCAACCTCCACACCTCCAAGTTCACCTCTCCCTACCCAGCCGACCCGCTCCTGGCCGCCATCGACCCCTGGTGGATCCCACCGTGGAACGCGGACTGGCAGATCAACCACCGAGCAGCCCGCAAACTCGTCGAAGACGGCCTCGACCTCCTCCCCGAGCAAGGATTCCCCGGCACCCCCGACTGGACTGGGCAATGGCTCTACACCCAATGCGTCGGCCACCCACACCTCCACCCCGGGCAACAGCACAAGCTGGCACAGCTCGGCATCACCGCCGCCGACGCCCGCACCGCACGGCCCCGCCGCGTCACCCAGCAAGCCTCATTCGACACCGGCCTTGACCACGCCCGCTCCTACGCCGCCCGGCACGGACACCTCGCCGTACCCAGAAGCGAGAGCCACGACGGCTACCAGCTCGGAACATGGCTCGCCGACAAACGCAAGCGAGCCACCGACGGCAGACTCCCCCGCAACCGCTCCGACGCGCTCAACGCCATTGACCCCTGGTGGAACCCGCCCTGGGGCCTGCCATGGCAAGCCGCCTACCACACCGTCAAAGCCGAGAACCGCGGCCGCATCCTGAACGCGACGGCAGGTTTCCCCGGCCTCCCCCCAGACGCCACCAGATGGCTGCTCACCCAATGCATCAACTACGACGACCTCCACCCAGGCCAACGAAAACTCCTCACCCATCTCGGCATCACCCCGAAGGACGCACACGCCGCCCGGCCCCAGCAGGAAACACGCAGGCGTCCCCGAGCCGGCGCCAGCCGCCCACGCCCCACCACCGTCTCGTCATCCATCGACGGCGGCCTGCCCTACGCCCGCTCCTACGCAGACACCCATGACGGCCTCGGCACCGCCCACTACGACACCGAACACAACGGATTCCCCCTGGGCTGGTGGCTGTACGAGCAACGCAAACGCGCCAACGCCCACGTACGCCGCACCGGCCGACCCTGGCCCCACGAACACGCACTCGCAGCACTCGACCCCTGGTGGAACCCTGAACCGCCCCGGGTTCGGTAGAGATCTCAGATGGTGGTTGTGACCTGGGGTTTCGTGGATTCCATGTAGTGGTTGGTCTCGTACTCGACGGGCG
>NZ_JBSFYR010000107.1:0-7336 GCF_053599875.1 Streptomyces sp. NPDC005151
TCGAGGGCAACCGACTGAAAGCCATACCCGGTGTCTCTGGGCCTCTGGACCTTACGACGGCCCATCCAACCCACCAACAACGTAGGACCGACTGACTATCGATGATCCCCGCACTGGGCTCGGCGTTGCGGCCCGTGCGTTCCCTCGCCCTGCGGCGCAGACGTTCGTGCAGTTCACGCGCGTAGTCGCAGGTCCGCCAGCGGCGGAAGAAGTCGTAGACCGCCCGCCAGTACGGGAAGTCGACCGGCAGGGCCATCCACTTCACGCCGTTGTCGACGAGGTAGCGCACCGCGTCGAGCATCTCGCGGTGGCAGTACGCCTCCGGGCGCCCGCCCTGCTTGAGGAGCCAGGCCGGCACCGGCATCGCGGAGCGGACCTCGGCCCACTCCGCATCCGTCATATCACTCGGATAGCAGCCTGCCCGCCTCCCCGGAGCGATCGAACCGAACCGGTGCACGTAGCAGTCACACCCAGGGGTGACCGTGGTGGACGCAGGCACAGTGATACTGCTCAACTGATCAGGCAACGGGCTTCCTTGGTCGTGCTGGGTGTCGTAACCGCGTCACTACCAAGGGGCCCGTTCTTTCATGCCCGCGGCCGCACCCGTACCTCCGTCCAGATGGTCACCCTCGCAGCACACCTCGAACGAAATCCGGTTTGCCACAACGCACTAAGATGCTCAGACGCCAGACGTTCGGCCGCGCCGGTTTCACGCTCCGACGCAAGCGCGTCCTGTCGGCTCTCGGACCGATGTCAGCCGTGCGCTGTACGGTCCGCACATGGGCGTATATCTGGTCAGTGTTGCTGCGGAAGAATGGTTCGATGACGAGGAAGACGGGTGGGGTGGAGTCGCCTCGGCGCTCAACGCCGAGTTGAGACTGCGGGGGCTGCCGCCGTATGAGTCCGTACCGGTGGAGGCGGACTTTGTTCCCGGTTCGGGGCAGGCCTTCGAGGAGAAGCTGATCCCCTCCATGGCTGGGTTCGGTGCTCTGTGCCAGGCGCACCTGTCAAGGGAGGAAGTGGAGACCGTCTGCGGCTGGACGGTGCTCGTGCCCCTGTCCCTCGACGAGGAGATCTGGTTGCCCATCAACTCCGATTCGACCATGGTCGCCGGCGCTCCTCAGGCGCTGGCAATCGCGGAGAAACTGGCAGCAGCCGTCGACCTGCCAGCCGAGACCCCAGCGATGTGCGACACCTCGACCTGACCGCGTGGTTCATGGACGGAGCAGCGAAGGAACTGGCCGCCGTTCGACCGGGACCGTGGGGCGATGACCTGGACACAGCCTTTTACGTCGCACTGTTCCTGCGCGCTGCCCAGCACTCGATCCGGCGTGGCTGCCCCATCGTCTACACCTGATATTTGTCCTCGGACCCGCTGGTCTCCTGACGAATATCACTCACAGCAACGTGATTACGGAAGTTGAGTCAGGACGATGAAGGGGTACCGGGGCCGCTACACGCTTCCCACGAAGCTCCGGTGCGGGCTGATCGAGGCGACGTCAGCGATTCCTGCCGCTTCGCCAGCACCCGGCACGAGCAAAAGAGCACTCTGCGGCCGGCTGAACAGGTCCTGGGGACTCTGCGGGCTCGGGCTGCGACCGCCTGTGACGCGCCGGCATCGGGTTCCATCACCGCATGGCACGCCTATTGTCCGGATATGTGCGACGTTCGGTGTGGCTGGTGCGACACACTCTTACCGGAACCGGCAGGTCGTCGCCGTCGGTCCTGCCATGCGGCACACCGGCAGGCGGCCTGGCGGGTCCGGCGCCGTCGGAGGGAGGGCGCAGAGGCTCGGCAGGCGATGCTGCTGGTAGGCGCTGAGCTGCTGGAACGGGTACAGGCCGTCGTGCAGCAGGTGAGTGGCCTTGCCTCGGCGGAGTATGCTTTTGTGCCGCTGTGGCGGAGGTGCCTGGGCCGGCCGGACGAATGGTGCGCGGGGCGGTGCAGGCCGACGGGCGAGCCGGGGTCGGCTGGTCACCAGATCGGCGCCGGCCGCCACATCAGTGCTGAAGCTGCCGGGAATCGCTACGGGCGCGTGCAGGGAGCCCGGTCCCATGTCGCCGAAGGTGGGTGAGGACGTGCGGGATGCGGCGCGTGGTGTGGGTCGGTAGCCGTGAAGAGATGGCACGGCGCTACCCGAGGGCCGCGCTCGTGGTGCCCTACCACTTTGCGGCAGCCGCAGCCCCGATCACCACAGGCGACACCGATCGGGGCGGGCTGGTGCTGCTCTGGCCCGGTTCGCATCCGCCGCAGCTGGCCCAGCACGAGCGTGATGCGATCGGCGTCTTCTATCAGTGTCCGTATCACTCCTGCCCCCGCGGCCCATGCCGAGGACACTCCGGAGGCGCAGCGCCCCGCGTCGCCGGCCACGTCAAGCCGGGCAGGGGAGGCCTACCACCTGCTTCACCTGGCCGCCACGCTCACCGAAGCCGTCGGCGTGCAGGACGTGGTCGACCGGGTCCCCCGCCAGATCATGCCCACCTTCGGTATCCAGGCCCCGGCGATCGAGGTGAGGATGGCGCGTTCTTCTGTGGCGAAGGGGCGGAATCGGTCGTAGGGGGGACGGCGGAGGCCCTCGCCGACGATCTCGTCCACTACGCCATGCAGTCCGCACCCCGCAGCGACGACATCGCCTTGCTCGATATCAACGTGGAACACACCGGCGGATAACATGAAACGGCCCCCATCAAGCGTCGTCGCGGCTGCCGGACCCCACGCGGATCTTCGCAGCTGGCCGACTCCTCACCACTCTCTCCGACCAAGGTCATAGGCAGAACCTCAAACCGGCAAAGCTGACTTGATCGTGGGGCCCCGAATCGACCGGGGCGACATCGCAAGGGGAACCGCTGGGGCAGGCGGGCGAAGAGGTGGTCGACGCGCCGCCCGACCACCCCTTCACGGCCTGCCCTCCGTCACCGTCGATGAACTCGTTGATCACCGCTTCGTTCGCCGCACGAAGGACAACGGAGACGCCGCCTGGGCCGACCAGTTCTTTGCCGCCCATCAAGTTCACCGCGGTGTCGTCGCCATTACTGCGACTCCGACCGACGCGTTGGTTGCCCGATTCCTGGCGGATCTACGCCGCCGTGGTCTGTAGGCGGTCACCGCTGCCGCTTCACCTACCGGTAGGGGAGGCAAGCGAAGCCCCAAAAAGGTACAAATGTCATATGAGTGAGAAATCGAAAAATCTGCATGACGTGGATGAGTGGGCCGACCGCATCCGGGACGCCTCGTCCGGGTCCGATGCGCATGCTGTCCGCAAGGTCGTCAGCGACATTTACCGCGCCGCCCAGGACGAACTCGACGAGAAGCGGGCGCAGGCTGAGTACGAACGCGAGGAGTAGCCGTCCGAGCCCATTCCGTGTCCGGAGTTGAGCCGAGGGGCCGTGCGGTGTCCGGATCGGCTGGACCGGCGATTGTCCGTTGTCGACCGCCAGGCTGGTGCTGGTCGTGAAGGTGCTGGTCATGGCGGAGACGGCTGCCTGCGCGATGGCCAGGAAGGAGCCCTTCTTCTCGTCCGGCCCGTCCCACGCGTTGTGTCGATGGTGCCGGGCGAGATGGCGTTCAGCCGCAGCGGTGCGAGCTCCACTGCCAGTGACCGGGTGACCGCGTCCACCGAGCTGTTGGTTGCCGCCGCTGTGGGGAAACTGGGATTCGGCTGCAGGGCGGTCACCTCCGAGAACACGACAAACGACCCTGTCTTCGGCATCGTCGGCGCGAAGTGCTTGGCCAGCATGATCGGACCAACAACCTTCGCGTGGAAGGGCAGCAAGATCATCGCCGGGCTCATCCCGGATCTGTGAATGAATCCGGAGTGGAGGGCCTCACTCTTCGGATGCTGTCACGATCGGCGGAGGGAGGGCCCTGTCGCTTCCCAGTCCTCGGTCGACTCAGTGAACCGGTTCCGCGGCCTGCGTATCCGCTGGGAGATCAGCGCCAACATCCAATCAAGCCTTCCTCACCCCAGGCTGCGCGATCATCTGCTGGCAACGCATGCGCCCCACATTGCGTGATGAGCTCAAGACGCCTGCTTGCCCGCCTGCCATTCCGGCGCAAGTACCGACCAGACCTCCTCGTCGTGCCGCTTCCCCCGGTAAAGGTAGCTCTCCCGCAGCACGCCGTCTTTAGTCATCCCGAGCCGCCTGGCCACAGCGATACTGGCCTCATTCGCTGTCGAGACCCACCAGTCCACGCGGTGGAAGCCCCGTTCCTCGATCGCCCAATCGATGATCACACGCGCGGCCCGGGTCACCAGGCCCTTGCCCACCGCCGACGGCTCCAGCCAGCAGCCTGCCTCGGCAGTGCCCTGCTTGACGTCCATATTCCGGAAGAGGACCGCGCCGACCAGCTTACCGTCCGTCCAGATGCCGTAGAGCCGGCCGGCGTCGGCCGCGGACTTATCTGCGTACGCCTGGAGGAACGCCCGGCTCGACTCCAGGTCAGTGACGACGTCGGGGAGCGCGTTGTGCTGCCCGATGAACTCCCGTCCTCGGTCGATGTGGGCCAGGAACTCCTCGGCCCGCCACGGCTCGAGCGGGCGCACCTCGGCGCCGTCGTCGCCCAGGGATATCGCGTACATCGTCACCTTTTTCACGGTCGGTACCAGCGCACACTGCGAAGGGATCTTCTCACGGGCGTCTGCGGTGGTGCGGCCTCGGCGGTCCGATGTTCCAGGCCGGTCCGGGTGGCGAAACCTGCGCTCCCGCTTCGGGAGCAGCGGCTCGATCCGCTCCCACGGCTGGTCCAGCACGGTTCCCCGGCGACGTGCCCTCGGCCCATCAACGGACAACTCGCCTCCCAGTGGTAGTCGGCAAGGCCGTAGCCGTTTCATTGCGTGAGCGCTGCTTATGCGTTGGTGGCCAGAGGTCCTGAACTTCGTTGACTGCTGCGTGGGAGAGGACGGCCCGAGCGGCGCATGGCGGGAATGGAGAGGCGGCGACGGCTTCCCTGGAAGCCTTCACCACCTCTTCGGGAGCTGTTGGCGGACTTCCCTACGGCGGATATGGCCGCGTGGCTGGAAATCGAGGGGGGCGCAGGGGCGTACGCCGCCGTTGTGCCGGTTGGTGTGGGTGATGGTTGTTCAGGGTGGTGGGGGTGTGGTTTGGGGGTGTGGTGGGTTGGGGTGGGGTGCTGCCGGGTGGGTGAGGGGGTGGGGGTATGTCGCTCGGAAGGGTTAATCGTGTGCCAGGGGGGCTTGTTATTCTTATTGTTTGACGGTTCGTCAGGTAGGTGGGGGGTGGGGTGTGTACACCCGGTCGGCCCTGTGGTGTCACGCCGTGGACCTGTCCGATATGACAGGTAATGGGGTTGTAAGTACGTTCGTTTCAGGTCGGCTGCCCGGCCGGCGTCTCTGAGACAGGAAGAAGTGACATGACCACGCGTACCGTCGCTGTGACCGCTGCCGTAGTAGGCGCAGCGGTTCTGGCTACTACTGGCATTACGTATGCCTCGGCTGCCGGGTCGGCTCCGGCTGCTCCGTCCGTTCAGCAGGCTGCTCCGGCTGTTGCTCCGCTTAGTGGTGACGGCGGGAACGGGAACGGGAACGGGAACGGGAACGGGAACGGGAACGGGAACGGGAACGGGAACGGGAACGGGAACGGGAACGGGAACGGAAGCGGGAAGGGGAACGGGAACGGGTTCGGCAACGGGAACGGGTTCGGGAACGGGAACGGGAACGGCGGTGGCGGCAAGGGGAACGAGGGAGGCGGCTACGGCGGTGGCGAGCGTGGCGGTAACGAGCGTGGCGGTAACGAGCGCCGTGGTCACCGGGAGGAGGGCCGGATCTTCATCAACGAGCGGTCGTACTCCGCTCGTGGGGAGGAGGGCTGCATCACGGTGGTGAGCGGTCTGGGTGCCAAGAGCTTCAACGTTCGTAACGACAGCCGGCGGACTGTTGAGTTCTTCCGTGGGGCGACCTGTGACAACGGTTCCCCGGTCGCGACGGTCGGTCCCTGGAGCACCAGTAATGGTGTCTTCACCCGTGACCACATCCGCGGCGGCGTGTTCGTCCGCAACGGCGTCGTGGGCAGCTTCCGGGTGGTCCGGGACCACTTCGACAGGGACGACAGGGGCGACAGGGGCGACAGGTACTGAAAGAGCCGCCTGCGTCATAGGGAAACCCCGGCCCGTCGGAATCGGGCCGGGGTTTCCGGCATGCGGGGGGCACCTGTGGGCGGGTGCCTGTCCGGGCGGTGGTATGTGTGCGCGGCGGGTGCCCGGTGCCCTGTACATCGGCTTCGCCATATTAGGTGTTTGCTGCTGTCGCGTGTGCCGTGGTTGGCGGGCTCGGACGGCTGAGGCCGTGTGGTCCGGGCCTCCGGGGGGATTGCTGGTGGGGTGTCCGGCTGCCTGGGTGGCTTGTTCGGGGGCGGCCGGGTCCGGCCGCGAGAACGCACGGCCTTCAGGACCCTGCATCGTCCGCCGCGACTGCGCGGTTGCTTCATCCGGTCGCGGCCGGCGGTGGCCGGACGGTTGTCGCCCCCGCCGCCACCGGCCCTCTCCTGCCCCGCCCGGCTGCCGTCCCTGCGCTGCTGTGGCCTGTCCGGCTGCCGTCCCTCTCGTGTGGCCTGCCTGCCTGCCTGGCTGCCTGTCCTGTTCCGCGGTGGTGTGTTTTGCCGTGCGGTGGTCTGCCGTGTGGGGCGTGCTTGCCGTGGCCTCGGGTCCTGTGCGGTCTGCTCGGCCGGACGGCCGGTGGTGCCGGCATTGTGCGTTGTTTTCTTCTGGTGCTCTGATCGCAAGCCCGGCGTCAGCAATCGCGTCGGGACGATGGCGGGCACCGTTCATACCCGTTGCGCCCGTGGCCTGTTGTGGGCGCCCGGTTTCCTGGTTCGTTGCGAGCACGGGTTTCCTGGACGGTCGCGGGTGCCGGTCTTCCAGCGCTGTTGCGGGCGCGGGTCTCCTGGCCCGTTGCGAGCGCCGACTCCCTTTCTGTTGCGGGCGCGGGTCTCCTGGCCTGTCGCGGGCGCCGATCACCCAGCCGGTCGCGTGCGTTGGGCTCCTGGCCTGTCATGGGCGTGGGTCTTCTGGCCTGTTGCGGGCGTGGGTTTCCTGGTCTGTTGCGGGCGTGGGTCTTCCGGCCTGTCGCGGGCGTTGGCACCCTGGCTTGTTGTGGGTGTGGGTTTTCTGGGTTGTTGCAGGGGGGAGCAGGCCCGCCTGGACGCGGTGTCCCGTTCTGCCGAGGTGACTTGCGGTGGCGTGCCTGCTCGATCTGCCGACTACCCCTTGCGTGCCGCACCCGAAACCCGGCACGGGACCGGGCGAAGGCCTGGCGGGGCTGTGCGGCTGGGTCCGGGGGTGGCTGGGTGGGGGCGGTGGCGGGCTGCGGTGCGGGTGCGGC
>NZ_JBSFYR010000107.1:7433-22154 GCF_053599875.1 Streptomyces sp. NPDC005151
GGCTGGCGGACGGGTGAGGTGTTCGTGTGCGGCCTGCCCCGGGTGTCCGGGTGTCCGCCTGCCCCGGGTGTCCGCCTCCCCCGGGGTGGCCGGGTGTGCGGGTGCGGCTGGCGGACGGGTGAGGTGTTCGTGTGCGGCCTGCCCCGGGTGTCCGGGTGTCCGCCTGCCCCGGGTGTCCGCCTCCCCCGGGGTGGCCGGGTGTCCGCCTGCCCTGCCAGCCCTGCCAGCCCTGCCAGCCCTGCCTGCCCCGCCTGCCCCGGGTGTCCGGGTGTCCGCCTGCCCCGGGGTGTCCGGGTGGCCGGGTGTCCGTCTGCCCCGGGTGTTCGGGTGTCTGTGTGTGGGGGGCGGGGGTGTCCGGGTGGTCGGCTGGTGGCTGGTGGGGGTGTGGTAGCGGGGCGGGGGTGCTGGGGTCTGTGGTTGGGGTGTTGGTGGATCAGTGGGAAAGGGGGGGCCCGTGCTGCTCCGTGCGGATTACTAAAACGACAATATGCGTGCCGGTGTCGGTTGGTGTGTGGCGGGGGTGTCACTGTTCACGTACTTCCCTGCGATCGTGAGAGTGTCATGAAACTGCTTCCCAGGATTTTCAGACAGTCGAAGGACCCGGCCGACGCGGTCATTTTGCGGCGGCTTGAGGAAAGTATCGAGAGCGCCGGCTACTGGGCGAAGAGGATGCCGAGGGAAGCGGCCCGTCTGGTGCACAAGGTCCGTCTGTATACCCTGGCCGCAGCGGTACTGAGTCTTGTCACGGGACTTCTGGCCTGGCCGGTTATCGGTGGATCGTCGCGGCTGACCGCGCAGGTGTTCGTTTCGGTGCTGTCGGGTCTTGCCGCGTTGGTGATTGTCGTCCCTCATGCCACTGGCCTGAGTGATCGCGGTGATGAGTCGATCCGGTTGTGCAGCACGTACGGTGTGGTGTATCGCGAACTTCTGGAGGCGCGGGGGCGGCTCGCTGCCGGATCCCTGGATGATCCCTCTCATGTGGCGGACATCATCCGTCAGTTCGAGCATATTCAAGAACGCAGGGATGCGCTGGCGCTTGTGGCCGGGGACGGGCATCTGGGCGGTGCGTCTGGTATGGGGGCGGTCGGGGGCGGCGGGCGATGGGGGCGTACCGGCCTGGGCGGACTGCGGGAGATCACGGGGCCGTTGCTGCCGTCGGTGAGGGTGCGCCCGCAGGGCGGCCGGACAGCGGGTGTCGATGACGAGGCCGTTCTTGCCGCGCTCGTCTGCGTGTTGACGAGCGGGTGCGAGCCGCGCCGGGTGCCGTGGTACTCCAGGGTTTCGTCGTCCGCGGTGGACCGCTTGTTCCGGGTCTGGTCCCGGGCCGGGGGCCGGGTGGCGCCTTCACCGGGCGGTGTTGGACGTATCCGCCGGCTGGGGCCTGCTGGTTTTGTTACGAGCCGTCCCCGGCTCGGTGCGGGTACGAGCCGTGGGGGCGGTGATCCTGCGGGTCTTGGCCCCGCGGACGGTGACGGGCCGGGTTCTGCGGTGCAGCTGGTGCGCGACGCTGCCGGTGTGCCCCTGGTCCTTGGCGTTTCAACGGGCAGCACCCAAGACGCCAGGGCCTGAAACCGGCCGGCCCCCTGCCGGGGCGCGCCCCGAACCTTGGGGGTGCGCGCCGTCAGGGGGTTCTGTGCTGCACGCGGGTCTTGACAATTACTCGTTCTGGAGCTGTGTGAGTGCCGCTTCGGGTGCGGGGTCCTTGCCGGGTGTCCGCCACGTCCGGCCCCTTTGAGGGGACGGTGCAGGTGGTGGGCTGGATCCGGGACGTGGACACGCGGGGCTTGGCGGGCGGCGAGGTGGAACCGGGCGTCATCGTTCACGGCCGCTGTCAGGGGCGGTTGATGATGACGCCCGGGCCGGGCGCCGTGCCGCCGCGGAAGGCCTGGCTGGTTGCTTTCGGCCGTGCGGCCCGGGCGGCTGCCGCACTCGATGGCTGCGTCCCGGCACCGGCCCGTGGGCGGGCCATGGGCAGAGGGTCCGGCCTGTCTGCTGAACAGGGCGGGTGCCGGGTGGCATGCGGCGGGGGAGGGGCGCCGCACGCTCCCGCCCTGGTGCCGGACCGTTTCACCGGGAGGCAAGAGGCGGCGCCGGCACGATCGCCGGGACCGCACGGCATGGGGAGCGGCACCGCGGCAGAGCGGGACGCAAGGGGCGCGTTCTCGACGTGACGTGCCCTCTTCAGGGTCGGCTGCCTGCGGTGATTGCGCAGGGTGACCCTCCCGGGTGCGTAAGCGGCACAGCGCTGGTTGGCTGCGATGTGTCCCACCTTCCCGTCCCCAGGAGTGATGATGAGCATTGCAGGCGAGTCCGCCAGTCGTGCGCAGCAGATGCAGGACAAGGTCCGTGAGCTGAACGAGCGTGCCGAGCAGACGAGCGATCCCAAGGAACGCCGCAGGCTGCACGACGAGGCCCGGCGCATGCAGGAGCAGTCCACGAAGGAGGGCGGACGCGCGGCCGAGGACAGGCCCGGCCGCCGTGCCGGCAGCCGGAAGGACGAGTTTCCGCCCCGGTGACGCACCGTTCGCGTCCAGCGGTACCGATGGCCTCCCCCGCAGTGCGGGGGAGGCCGTCCGCGCTCGGTGGCGGTCTCGGACACCTGGCAGGAACTGCGGGACCGGCGCTGCCGGTGCCGTGATGACAGCTGTCGGCGTTCGCGTGAAAGTGCACAGCACGGTTCGCGGCTGCGTGCTCACCAAGCGGCTGCCACAGGTCTCCTTGCATCACATCCCGGCCACGGGCACGTGCCGTCGGGCGGCGCGAGCCCGGCCGGCGCGTGGACGTCAGCGGCAACACCGTTGCGTTTGAGTCTTGAGTCGCAGGTCAAGCCCTGGTGAATGACGCAACGGGACGTCCTGATAGATCAGCTTGTGTCGAGCAAGAAGATCATCGGGAGTCCCGTTGCAGGAGAAGTCTGTCATCACGCGCACGGTCGAGGCGGCCGGGGGTGTGAACGCGCTTGGCCACTTGGGCGAGTTGACTCAGATCGTGGACTTCGTGCTGGTGGACGCGGTGGTTGAGGAGGCCGGGTCACGTGAGAAGCGGCTGCGGCTGCTGCCGTCCCGGGTGGTGGTCTACTTCGTCCTCGCGCTGGCCCTGTTCGAGGGCTGTTCCTATCGGGGCGTGTGGGGCAAGCTGACGGCGGGGCTGGAGGGATGGCCGTTGGTGCGTCCGGCGGTCTCCTTGCTGTCCAGGGCCCGACGGCGCATAGGAGCGGCGCCGCTGCGGCGGCTGTTCGAGATCCTCGCCGGGCCCGTCGCCCACCTCGGGCAGGCCGGTTCGTTCTATCGAGGGCTTCGGACCGTGGCCGTGGACGGCACCTTGCTGCACGTGCCCGATCAGGAGGCGCTCACCTGGCACTGTCCCAAGCGGGCGGGCGAGAGCGTGGAGTTCGGCTACCCGCTGCTACGACTCGTGGTCCTGGTCGAGTGTGGCACCCGTGCCGTCCTGGCCGCCGCGTTCGGCCCCGAGAGTGACGGCGAACTCACCTACGCAGGACGCCTGTTGAGTGTGCCGGACCGCACGATGCTCCTGCTGGCCGATGCCGGCTTCGATGGAGCCGAGTTCGCCCGGGACGTCCAGGCCACCGGCGCCCAGTTCCTGGTGCGCTCCTCCGCCCGCCGGATACCCACCCCCTTCCGGCACCTGGGCGACGGCTCCTGCCTGGCCCGGATCGGCTACGGCGTCCTGCCCGTCCTGCTGACCGTCCGCGTCATCGAGGCGTCCATCACCGTGACCCTGGCCGATGGCACCGTCCGCACCGAGCAGTGGCGCCTGCTCACCAGCCTCCTCGACCCGGCCGCCCACCCAGCCGCCGGGCTCGTGGATCTCTACCACGAGCGGTGGCAGTCGCAGACGACGTACTTCTCGATCAAGGCAACCATGCTGGACGGCCGTGTCCTGCGCTCCCGCAGCCTGACCGGCCTCGACCCGGAGGTCTACGCCCTGCTCACCACCTGCCAGGCCCTGATCCGCGCCGCCGCCGACACCGCCTGCACCCGGCCCGGCCTGGACATGGACCGCATCAGCTTCACCGTCCTGCAGACCACCGCCGCCGACACCGTCACCACCGCGACCGCAATCCTGCCCCCGGCGGGACCCGCCGACCTCGTCGGCACCATCGGCCGGGCTGTCCTTGACGCCCTGCACCCCGCCCGCCAGCGGCACCGCGTCAGGCCCGCACCCGCAAGAACCCCACCAGCAAGTACGGCCCGAACGCCGGACAGCACCCCACGACCAGCCAGAACTACACCCTCCACACCACCGTCACGTTCTTCGAACACGGACTCTCGAACCGCTCACGGACGTAAACGCAACGGTGTTGACGTCAGCGGGGTCCGAAGATCTTGGACATTGTGCCCCCGGGCGGCGAGGTTGGCCGGTGAGCGCGCGGGCACGGTTGTAGTGATCGGTCGAGCTCGGATACGTGGAACTCGACCGTCGCGGCGCCGGACTCCTCTTCCAGGCTGTGAGCGGGCAGGAGGAGACGAACAGCCTGGCGATCGCCTCGAGCGAGTCGTTCTTTGGCCGGGCGAAGACGTTCACCGGCCCCTGCCTGTGCGCAGCGATCGTTGATCGCCTCATCTTCGGCGGCAGCATCATCGAGACCGGCACCGGCTCGCCACCATACGCGGCGGCGCCGAACAGCAGATGATCAGCTGACTGCCGCTCGCTCTGAGCGCGAGACAGGTCGGCATGCCAGGGACTCACCGACGATTGCGGGGTGTCAGCCGACCTCTATGGCCGCTTTGTCGGGACTGGCTGAAGTGCGGGCCAGCGGGCGAGTATGTGTTGGTGCATGTTGGTGGTGAGGGTGCTCAGGCTGCTCAGACAGGCGTGGTTGGCGGTCAGCCGGCTGACGACACCGAGCCGGTGGACGAGCCGTTGCCGGGCTGTGGCCGTGCCCCACTTCCAGTCCCGGTGCGCAATCCGGGCCAGGTGGTCGTTGTTTTCGCGGTGGGCCCGCTCGACCAGCGCGTCGCCGCGCAGCAGCCAGCCGGCACACGCGTCGGCGAGGCCGTCCTGGGTCTCGGAACCGGTCGCGGTGCGCCACGCCGTGCGGTATGCGCGCTCCGCCCGCTCCAGCAGCGGTACGGACGCCGAAGTGACACACCAGCAGGTCGGGAAACCGATGCGCAGATAGGCCAGCTCCATCAAGCCGCTGCCCAGTGACGCCTGCTCGAAGTCGATGAATCTGATCCCCGTGGCGGTGTGCAGGTCATTGCCAGGGC
The DNA here is from genome assembly GCF_053599875.1 of Streptomyces sp. NPDC005151. Taxonomy (NCBI): domain Bacteria; kingdom Bacillati; phylum Actinomycetota; class Actinomycetes; order Kitasatosporales; family Streptomycetaceae; genus Streptomyces; species Streptomyces sp. NPDC005151. The sequence goes on from NZ_JBSFYR010000107.1 coordinate 12,665, forward strand.
AGGGATCCCCGTGGAGAAGGGCATGGCCGGATGCCTGGTCGAGCCGGTTCACGAGGTCATCGAGTTCGTCGCAAACGCCAGGCGTGACAGGAACCTTAAGAGCCACGGCCAGCCCGAGGAAGGAGTCGATGTCGGCCTGGTTCGGGCCCTGCCATCGCGGAAGTACCCCAACGTCGTGCGGACGGGCGGTGGCATGCAGCCGTGCCAGAGCGGCTGCGTAGTCGACGATCCAGTCGCTGGACGGGCGCCGGTGATCCAGATGCTCCAGCACCAGCACCCGCTCGCCGGGATCGGTGGCAAGCAGCGCGGGCACCACGGGCGTTTCAGCTCGGGCGGCGACCCGCAGGGCGGCCACCTCGCGGGCGTATCGCTCGTCGGCATCGGGGCCGTCGACGATCTGCTTCACCACCGCCGATGTCTCTGGCAGCTCGACGCGCCACACACGCGAGCGCGGGCTGCTGCCCAGTCTGCGAGAGCGCCTGGGTGATCCCAGCTCGGCCCGTAACCCGTCCCCGAACGTCAGTCGCGACCACATGGGCTCATCCTTCCACGCGGCCAAAACCAGCGTGTGGCCAAGGAGAGCAACTGGTCGTCCTGCTTCACGTCGCCCAGGACCAGCATGCTGCAGTACACGCCGCAGCAAGAGCGGGCAGACAACCGGGACTGCCTTCGCAGTGCTGCCGGTTCTCATCAACATTCCTGGGCGCTCACTGATCGCTTCACAATGAGATCGGTTTGTTGGCCCCGCAGTTGGGTGTTATGCCGGCAGGACCGGTCGGGTGTCTGCTGATCTCGTACCTGATGACCTGTGGGAACGTACAGCGCCGCTGTTGCCGGCTCGTCAGCCCCGGCGGCATCGGCATCCTGGGCGGTTTCCCGTGGATGACCGTGCTGCTCTGCGGGGCATCGTTTACGTGCTGTGCAAGAGCGTGAACCGGCGAGACGTTCCCGCAGAGCGGGTCGGATGCAGTGGGGTGACGGCCTGGCGGCGTCCGCGGGACGGGACCGAGGCCGGGGCATGGCCCCGTCTGCACGGGGTTCTTCCGGCAAAACTACGCAAAGAAGGCCTGCTGGAGACGGATGACGCTGCGATCGACGGCTCACATGTCAAGGCGCTCAAAGCGCGGCTCACACCGGACCTTCGCCGGCCGGCCGTGCCCGGCCCGGCAGCAAGCACCACCTGACCGTCGACCGGCACGGCACTTTGCTCGCACGGGCTGCCCCTCCCCGCATCCGGCCTTATGGATGTGGGGCACAGTGCCGTGCTGTGTTTCGGTGGGCCTGCGGCCTACTTGCCGGCCTTGTCCAGGCGCCAGCCAACCATCCCTGTGGCCCCGGGCGGCCCCTCGGCGACGATCGTGACCTTGGCCGCTAAAGCTGTGATGCGCTGGTAGCGGGAAACGCCGTCGCAGTCCACTGGTCTGGCGGACAGGGGCCTTCAGCGCTATGGACAGGGTGATTCTGCCCTTTCCGGCGCAGGCGACCGCCAACGTGTACGAGCGCCCTCGCGTCAGTTCCGGTTCGGTGTGGAATCCGTTGCCGACTCGCTCAAGGCCGGCCTCGACAAACACCGGATCACTGTCGCCGACCTCCTGTGTACCGAGAGCTTCCTCGACCTGCTTACCGAGTCTCTTCTCAGCGTGATCGGACGTTTCAAAGGGGTGCTCCCGGTGCTGCCCTGGACTGTTTTCCGGTGTGCTCGGCCGGGTTGCTTCGCCGGAGCCGCTCGTGCACCCGGCGGCGAGGACATACGGACAATACGGAAACACAACAGAGAACCAGGCTACGCCGCAAGGGGCGCGGTCGCGGCGTCATGAATGCGCCGACCAGTATCGCCGGCCGGCCTCCTTGGCAGGAAGCTTCGCAGTGCCTGAGCCAGTCTTCACCTTGCCACAACGGTCGGAACCGGTCTTGTACTTCACCCGATTCACCTTGTAGCCCCAAGACCCGTACTGCATGGGACCGTACCCTTTTGCGGGGATATCGTGCGCGCAGGCGTGCCCCACCGTGATCCCCGCTTCCGCAGCCGCCTTGACGCTGTACTCCAGCTTGACCCCAGCGAGAATGACACTGGCACTCGCCCCCGCGGTGTCACTGATCTCGCCCCCGACCTTGCCCGCCTTCTCGACGCCGACCCTCATCGATCCACCCGGACCGTCCCTGTCACTCGTCCCGAACCACCAGGCCGGCACGTGGGTGGCCGTCATACCGCTCACCTGATACCACTGCTTGTCAAGGATGGTCGCAGCGCATGGGTCCAACGTCACCCTCGGCGCTCACCTCGGGCAAAGCGGAAAGGGCACGGTCGGCGGCAGTCTCGACGGGCGACTTGAAACCGCCCTCCAGCACGCTGCCGGCTGACTCCTTCGTGGCGATTCGGCCGGCTGTGACAGCTTCGGGTACCGCATCGGCAGAGTCCTGTGCTGCGTCGGCCGCAGTGGCCAGTGCCGCAGTGAGGAGCAGGGCCGTGGCCACAGTGAGGACGTACCGCATCGTTGCTCTTCGCACGCAGTTTCCCCCTGTGAGTTACGCCCGGTCACCTGGGCGGGTCCGTGTGCAACCTGTGCAACTCCGTGTTTTCAGCGGGACGTTTATCAGATGTTCCGAGGAAGGCTTGAGGTTGGCATACGTCATCAGGAGCTGAGGAGAAGGATGGTGCGAGAGGCGTCGTCCATCCAGGGGATGGTCACAGGTGCGATGACGGAGATTCAGGCCTGAGCGGACGCCGATGACGGAGATTCAGGGCGCGGCGGACGCGATGAAGGGCCGTTCGGGCCTGGGAAACAGCGATGACGGTCGTTCAGATAGGCGTCTTCTGTGTCCTCGATGACGGTCGTTCAGGGCGGGAGGGCGTCGATGGGAGTCATTCGGGGTGGCGGGAGTGATTGCGGTGGTCGGTGTGCTGGAATCCGGCGGCATGCTGCCGACAGGGTGACCGGACGTCAGCGAGTCGCCCGGAAAGCCTAATGATGCGCCAGACATTCTTACTGTCTTACTTCTTGACGGTTCATCAGACAGTGGAACTGTGTGCGAGGGGTGCCGTGCGTACACCCGGTCGGCCCTCTGGGGTCACACCTTCGGTATTTCCGATATGACAGCTCACGGGGTCGTCAGTACGTTCGTCTCAGGTCGGATTCCCAGCCGACGGCGTCTTTGAGACAGGAAGAAGTGACATGACCACGCGTACCGTCGCCGTGGCCGCCGCCGCAGCAGGCGCAGCGGTCCTCGCCACCACCGGCATCACCTACGCCTCGGCAGCCGGGTCCGCCCAGGCCGCCCCGTTCGTCCAGCAGGCCGCTCCCGCGATGGCTCCCGACGGTGGTGGCAGCGGCGGGAGGGACATGGGGGACGAGGGCCGCGACCGTGACTACGACGACGACTACGGCTACAGGGAAGAGGGGCGGATCCACTTCAACGAACGGACGTACTCCGCTCACACGGACGGCTGCATCACCGTGGTCAGCGGCCTGGGCTCGCGGAGCTTCAACGTCCGTAACGACAGCCGCAAGACCGTCGAGGTCTTTCGCGGGGCGACCTGCGACAACGGTTCCCCGATCGCGACGGTCGGTCCCTACAGCACCAGCAACGGCGTCCAGCCCCGCTTCGTCCGCGGGGGCGTGTTCGTCCGCAACGGTGTCGTGGGCAGCTTCCGGGTCGTCGACAACTACCGCGACAGGTGGTAACAGAGCCACCTGCATCCCATGGAAACCCCGGCCCGTCGGAATCGGGCCGGGGTTTCCGGCATGGGGGCACATCGCGGCGGATGCCCGGGCCCAGGCGGCCGCACCACGTGTGCGGCCCACGCCCGGTGCCCCATAACACCTGCTACGTCATACTAAGTGTTTACCGAGCCCCCCGCGTGTCGCGCTAGGCGGACTCGGCCGGCCGCAGTCCTGCGAACCCGGTCCCAGGTGCCCGGTCGTCGGGCCGGCTCGTTCGGGGCCGGCCGCAAAAACACGCTCGCGGCCAAGATCGCGCAGAGCCTCCCGTACCAGGGGCAGGGCAGCGGACCCGGCACACGGATCGCCTGACCGGCAGGGGCCGGGATCTGTGGTCCCTTTGCTGTGGCGCTTTGGCAGTGGGGAGAAAACTGCGTCGCCGGTCCCGAGGGGCCCGGTCCGGGGACAGCCGGCACAGCCGATGCGGTGCCCCGGTGCACCTTGTGCCGACTGTTTTGGTGAGCATGCCGGGCTCACCCGGGGTCTTGCGTGTGGACCGGGCCGGATCGCGGAGCGGCTGGTGCGGCCGTGGTGCGTGCAGCCGCAAGGTGCAGGAGGAAGCCCACGCGAAGAGGGTCCCCATGTTTTGAGGGCCATGGGGGAGTCGGCGGCTGACGGCCAGGGCGCACAGGTGCGTGCCGGACCCCGTGAGCCCAGCATGATCCGAACGACAGGGGCGTGGGTCCTGGGCACGATGCCCAGTGTCGTCCCGCTCAGCCGTTTCCCCAGTGTCTGCGGTGCGTACGCAGGGAAGCACGGCAGGATGTACAGCAGTTGCAGGTGCGGCGCGGCCCCGGCGAGCCGTGGGCCGGCCACCGCCGCGAACGGGAGCAGGAAGCCGACCACCAGCATCCCCGCCACCGCGGCCCGGGGGTGTACCGCGAGCAGGGTCCCGGCCGTCACGGGAATCCAGCCGGCACGGAGCGCCCGGACTCCGACGGCGGCGCGCTGGTGCCCGGTGCCGGGAATGCGGGACAGGCCCGCCGTCACCACCGCTGCGAACAGCGCGTACGTGGCGGTGACGGGATCGTGCAGGCCGTACAGGCCGGTGTGGAAGGCGGCGACGGCTGCGAGCGCGACCAGGCGGCCCGTCGGCCCGCGCAGGCCGCAGTGCGGTGACGGCCCGGCGCAGCGCCGGACAGGGGTGCCGCGTGCCCGGGCCGTGGCACTGCCGGTGCCCTTCTCAGGGCCCATGGCCGGCACCCCTGCCCGCTTGTCCTGGTTCCGGGAACACATCCGCCCCGCACCCGCCCGCACGGGTGCGGGCGGGTGCGGTGCACTCGCCCCTGGTGTTCCCTGCCAGGGGCCGGCGCCTGCGGGCGCTCAGGCCCGCTCGGGCGGGTGCCGCCACAGATAGCCGCCCGCCGTGGCGGCCAGCAGCATCACGCAACCTGCGAACACCAGGCCTGCATTGCGCAGCCCCAGTGTCACCGCCAGCGCGCCGATCCCGATGACGGGCACCGAGATTCCCGCGTACGCGACGACGAAGAACGCCGAGATGGTGGCGCCCCTTTGGGTGCCTGGAGCCGCCGTGCTCACCACGGTCAGGCTCGCCCGGAAGGCCAGCCCCTGGCCGATGCCGCCTGTCATGGCACCCACGAGGAGGACCGGCAACGACGCCAGCAGCAGGGACGACCCCACCCCAAGCAGGCCGGCCACCAGCACCAGGCAGCCGACGGGCAGGGCGTTGCGCGTGCCGACGGGGCCCATCAGCAACTGCCCGCAGGCCGAGGCGCAGAAGACGCAGAAGACGACGGCGCCGGAAACGGCCAGGTTGTGCACGCCCAGTGTCTGGGTGAGGAAGGCAGGCGCGACCGCGGTGAACAGGCCCAGCAGCGAGAATCCGGCGAAGGCGGCGAGTGCGCAGGGTGCGAACACACCGCGTACCTCGGCGGGGACGACCATGCCCTGCGGCCGCAGCGGGGACCTGGCGCCGCTGCGGTGCACGGTCTCGGGCAGCAGCGAGGTGACAGCCACCGCGGCCGCCAGGAGCGCCAGATGGGTCAGGAACGGCAGTTGCAGCGGCCACGGCGCGTACTGGGCCAGGGTCCCCGCGACCAGGGGGCCGAGTCCCAGGCCGCCCATGTTGGCCGCGGTCGCCGCGAATCCTGCGCGGGCACTGCGCCCGGCGGGTGCCAGTTCCAGTACAGCGGCCGTGCCCGTGCCGCTGAGCAGTCCGGCGGAGAACCCCGACAGGACACGACCGGTGAACAGCAGCGGCAGCCCGCCCTCGAGCAGGAAGCACACCGCGCTCAGCGCGGCCAGCCCCAGCGCGCACAGCAGGACCGGGCGACGGCCGAGAACATCGGAGAAGCCGCCGGCCAGGAGCAGCGCGGCAATCACACCGATGGCGTAGACGGCGAAAACCACGGTGACGATCAGTTCGGAAAAACCGATCTGCTCACGGTAGAGCCCGTACAGCGGTGTCGGCAGGGTCGTGCCCATCATCCCGACCGCGAACACACCCGCCGCCGCCAGATATCCGGGCCGGACGGTGCCCTGCTGACGGCCCGTTTCCTGGTTGGTCACAACTCACCATAGGCATCGGGTCAGGCGCGCAGAGGCGTCGGCCTCACCGCAGGCCGATGCACAGGCGCCACCAACACGACGGAGCCTGCGCCACCCGCTGCTGCCACCGGCCCGCCGGCCCCGCTCATCACCCTCGCGGCAGCCGGGCGCCTTCGCGGATCTGCGAACGCAGGCCATCAGCAAGAGCAGGGGGCGGCAGGAAGCAGGAACATCCTCAGCGGACAAACCCCGGCCGACGGCCCTGGATCGCCTGCGTCCCGGGCCGCCTCGTCGGCGGTTGCCTTACGACCTCACCCACGATGGGCAGCGGCGTCGCAGCGCCTGGGACCTCCGCCTCCCGCGTTGTCGTCAGTCGCGATGTTCCCCAAGCTCTCGGCTCCGCTCGAGCAGGGGAGGCCCCATTCGCCATCGCTCCCTCCTCCGCCTTGGATTCGAAGGCCCCAGACACCGCTCCTTCTCCCACTGCCAATCGTGGGTGAGGTCGTTAGCGCCCACCCCCTTTGGCCCCGTTTCCCCCGGCCCCAGAAGCCCTGCCGGTAGGTGGGGGAGCGGGCGGCCAGCAGACGGCGCCGGCGGCCCACCGCCGGCACCGCCGAAGGCCCGTACGCAGACCCATTCGTTCGGTACCACCCGGCCGCACGGCAGTCCCGACCCCATTCGGCCCCGTCTGCCGCGCGGCCGCACCTGAGCGGGAGGGATCGGGGGCAGCATGGAAGCGGAAGCCCGCCCGGGAGCCCTTCGCACGTCGACCGGGCGGGCCGCCGTTGTGCAGCCCGCCCCGTTGCCGGCGGCCGTCGCACACGGCCGCAACGGTGTGCCGGCACACGGTGGGCAAGCCGGCGCTGCCGGCCGGCCCGGGCAGCGCCGATGAGGCCCGGCAGCCAGGCCGTCACCGCACGTGCCGCCGCTGGGAGCACCGCCGGTGGTGCCGCTGCTACCCGTGCGTTCGGGTGGCAGCACTCCTGCCGCGGGGTGCGACGGCCCGGTGATGGCCGCAGTCACACGGAAGCACTCCGCAGCCGACGGAGTCCATGAAACTCAGCATCCGGTTGTTGGTCTGCTCCACGTGGTCGATCCGGGGCCCGTGGCCGGTGCCGGAGATGATTTCGACGCGGGCTCCTGGTACCAGGCGCGGGACGCGCTCCACTTGCCGCTGCGGGTGCACGAGCAGGCTCCGCTTGCCGAGCACCAGATAGAGCGGGGTGCGGATGGTACGCAGTTCGTCCTCGGCCAGGGGAAGCGGAGCGGGGCGGCGTATGAGACAGGCGCGCACGCTGCACCTGATCATCGTGCGCAGCTCCGGCACGATGAGGACCGGTTGCTCCAGCCAGGCCGCCAGACGGGGACGGAGCTTCCTGGGGGCGAAGGTCGCCAAGAGACCGGCGAAGATCCGGACGAAGAAGCGGAGACCCACCTTCCTCGTATGCCGTTCTGGCCGTGACCGACCAGGCGCTCGCTTCCCAGCCCTTCATCGAGAACCCCGCCGCCGCCGAGGACGCCGTGACCGGCCTGCTCCAGCAGGCGCAAGAAGCGCATCTCACGCCGCCTTGTACGGACGCGCGAGTGGAGGCGATCAGCCTGCTCGCCATGACTGCGGGGCTCGGCACGAGCATCCTGGTCGGCCAGCGCAGCCCGCAGTCCGCCGCCGCAGTCCTGGAGCACCACGTGGACCGGATCTTCCAGGGCGGCGGGCGCAACAGCACGTCGTCCACTGCGTCCCTGCGATCGGCGGCAGACCCGACGCCTTGATCCGCCGGATCGGTAACAGCCCCGAAGCGACTGCCCGCAACGGCTCCTGAAGCCCCGCCGGCACCCGAGCCGGACCGGACAGCCCGGCAAGGCCGGCAGCGACCGCCCGGCCGGGCTGCTCTCACGCATCCGCAGGCTCACCGGCACGACACAGAAGTGACGTCATTTCTCATAACGCGTCCGGGCCCAGTGATCAGCAACTGCCTCCCGAACTCGCCGGCAACGCTGTTGTTGCACGTGAACAGAGCCGGCCGAGGTCCCGCGCCAGGCCGCGTACGCGTGTGACGTCTGGTTCCTGCTCCGACGCGCCCGTCAACGGGCCGCCACCCGCCACCATCCCGCCTCCGCCGACCGTGACCTGCGGCGCCGCGTCAGCGTCGCCCTGGACTTTCTGGCCTGGATGGACCAACGCGGCCTGATTCTCGCCGACCTCGCCCAGGAGCACATCGACGACTGGATCGCCGGAGCCACCAGCCAGCGTCGCTACCTGATCCGTTACTTCCTGAAGTGGACCACGAGTCGTCGGCTCACCCGCGAACTGACCGTCCCCTCCATCCCGAGGCAGGAGCCCCAGAACCTGCTCGACGAGGACGATCGATGGCCGCTCCTCCAACGCTGTCTGGCCGACGATGCCCTGCCTACGGACGTCCGGGCTGCCGGCGCGATCACCCTGCTGTTCGGCCCGTCCACCGAACGTCTCTGCCATCTGACGCCTGAGAACCTCAAGTTCGGCGACGAGCACGCCCACCTGGTCCTGGGCCGCCACCCCGTCCTGCTGCCGCCAAGGCTCGCCGGACTCCTTCGACACCTCGCCGAACAGCCCCAGCTGCGGCCGCAGCTCTCGCGAGTCCACCCAGGGCCTCGGTGGCTCTTCCCGGGCAGGGTCCCGGGCAAGCCGATCTCGACGCACGGCATGACCCAGAAGCTGGGCCGCCATGGCATCCCGGTCCGCACCGCTCGCAACGCGGCGCCGGCCGCCCTCGCCGCTGATCTCCCCAGCCCGATCCTCGCCGACGTGACCGGCATGCACCGTCACACCGCGCTCCGCTGGGTCGCCTACGCCCGACGCGACTGGGCCGAGTACCTCGCCGCACGAGCTGAGGATGCCAACAAGCGGGAGAAGAAGGGGAATAGTGCACAGTCGGAATGACCCCCTCCCGCCGCTACTGAGTGTGATCAAGAACAGAACTAGCTGGTCAGATAGGGATTCAAAGTCAGCAAGCCCCCCTCCCCGCTCCGACACTCGCGGCGCTTCTGTTGCACCTAACGCAACAGTTACCGTCGAGCAGCAGACTCGGTGCCCACCGCATTAGGCTCCGGGCATGCGTGAGAATGCAGAAGTCTTGTCCTTGAAGGGCATCAACTACGACACCGGCACCAACTACGCCGGCAGCGGCTTGAATCGTTCCGGGTTTGACCGAGGCTCGATCTCTTGGAAGGATCGGGATCGTTATGTCGAAGCCATACCCGAAGGAAGTCCGTGAACGGGCCGT
>NZ_JBSFYR010000108.1:0-21594 GCF_053599875.1 Streptomyces sp. NPDC005151
AGCTTCCTACGCCCCTGCGGCCCCCGGTCCGCGCGTATCTCGAAGTCCATTGCATCCCCTGAGCTGGGGTGTTGCAACGACCACTAGAACTCAAGTACGTCCCGGGCCCTTCCACGTACTCTCACTCCCGCCGTACGGGCGGCTACGGGCAGCTACACGGTCTGGTGCGCCAGCAGCGCCAGCGCGCCCACCAGCACCACCAGCAGGGCGACCAGCATCGCCGGGCTCAGCCCCGCGAACGGTCCCTGGCCCTGATCCTGCTGCAGCCGTGCGCGGCTGGCCCGGCATACGGGGCATCGGCCCTCGGTGACGGGCGCCGCGCAGTTTGCGCACACCAGTCGGTCATAGGTCATGCGCTTTCCTCCTCCCGCGCGGCGGAGCCGCATACGCCTTCTCTCCGCACAACGCTCCTGGAAACGCATCCGTTCCCCCTCCACTGTGCCAGGTCGCGTGGAATTCGGCGCGGCCCGCCGGAGAACACCCGGTCCGTTCCGGTTCCGGTTGCGCCCCCACCCGGTTCCGTTCCGCCATAAATCGCCCATCACGGGACGCGCGCCTGCACGGCTGAGCCCGGGTCGCGTATGGTCACGCACACCTACTCCCGGCCGACCGTGGTGCATTCGTGATCCGATTCGACAACGTCTCCAAGACCTACCCGAAGCAGAGCCGTCCCGCTCTACGGGATGTGTCTCTCGATATCGAGAAGGGCGAGTTCGTCTTCCTGGTGGGCTCCTCCGGCTCCGGCAAGTCCACCTTCATGCGACTCATCCTCCGTGAGGAGCGCGCCAGTCAGGGCATGGTCCACGTTCTCGGCAAGGACCTCGCGCGCATGTCCAACTGGAAGGTGCCGCACATGCGCCGCCAGCTGGGCACCGTCTTCCAGGACTTCCGCCTGCTCCCCAACAAGACCGTTGCGGAGAACGTGGCGTTCGCCCAGGAAGTCATCGGCAAGCCGCGCGGCGAGATCCGCAAGGCCGTTCCGCAGGTCCTCGACCTCGTCGGGCTCGGCGGCAAGGAGGACCGGATGCCCGGCGAGCTCTCCGGTGGTGAGCAGCAGCGCGTGGCGATCGCGCGGGCGTTCGTGAACCGTCCCATGCTGCTGATCGCGGACGAGCCGACCGGCAACCTCGACCCGCAGACCTCCGTGGGCATCATGAAGCTCCTGGACCGGATCAACCGGACCGGGACCACCGTCATCATGGCGACCCACGACCAGAACATCGTCGACCAGATGCGCAAGCGCGTCATCGAGCTGGAGCAGGGCCGTCTTGTACGCGACCAGGCCCGCGGCGTCTACGGCTATCAGCACTGAGCGGTACCGGCCGCGCCGGAACCGCTGAGCATCGAGTACTGAAAGGACGCCATGCGCGCCCAGTTCGTCCTGTCGGAGATCGGCGTCGGTCTCCGTCGCAACCTCACGATGACCTTCGCCGTCGTCGTCTCCGTCGCCCTCTCGCTCGCCCTGTTCGGCGGCGCGCTGCTGATGCGCGAACAGGTCAGCACGATGAAGGACTACTGGTACGACAAGGTCAATGTCTCGATCTTCCTCTGCAGCAAGAGCGACGCGGAGTCGGTGCCGAAGTGCGCCAAGGGCGCCGTCACCGATGAGCAGAAGACGGCGATCGAGACCGACCTCGGGAAGATGAAGGTCGTCGAGAAGGTCTCCCACGAGTCGGCCGCCGAGGCGTTCAAGCACTATCAGGAGCAGTTCGGCGACTCACCGATGGCCGGCAACATCACCGAGGACCAGATGCAGGAGTCCTTCCGGGTCAAGCTCCACGACCCGAAGAAGTACAAGGTCGTCGCCACCGCCTTCGCCGGACGTGACGGGGTGCAGTCCGTCCAGGACCAGAGAGGGATCCTGGACAACCTCTTCGGTCTGATGAACGGCATGAATGTGGCCGCGCTCTTCGTGATGGCGCTGATGCTGGTCATTGCCCTGATGCTGATCGTGAACACCGTCCGCGTCTCGGCGTTCAGCCGGCGCCGCGAGACGGGCATCATGCGGCTCGTCGGCGCCTCAGGCTTCTACATCCAGATACCGTTCATCATGGAAGCCGCGTTCGCCGGTCTCATCGGTGGCGTGCTCGCCTGCGTCATGCTGCTGGCCGGGCGGTACTTCCTGATCGACGGCGGACTGGCGCTCAAGTCGAAGCTCAACCTGATCGACTTCATCGGCTGGGACGCGGTCTTCACCAAGCTGCCGCTGGTCCTCGCGATCGGTCTGCTGATGCCTGCCTTTGCCGCGCTCTTCGCGCTCCGCAAGTACCTCAAGGTGTGACATGCGCCCTGTGGGGCGTGCGGTCAACCGGCCGTGCGCCCTCGGGGCGTTGTCCTAGACTCGTCGCCATGTCGGGCCCTACGCATCGTCTCCGGCCCCGCGGCTTCGGCCGCGGGGCGGCCCTGACATTGGTCTTCGCGAGCGTCCTCGCCACGGCGGCGGCCACCGGGTCGCTGCCGCAGCGTGACGAGAGGACCGCGGCGATAAAGTCGCGTTCCGTCGCCTCCACCGTCGACCGCGACGAGATCGCCGCCGCAGCGGCCGAGGCGGTGGCCGACGGCAAGTCGAGTACGGAGGCGGCCGAGGAGGTCGTCAGTCGCAGCGGGGACCGTTGGGGCGCGGTGTACGACGAGCGGGAGTACGAGGAGTTCGAGCAGGCCCTCGACGGCTCCTATACGGGCGTCGGCCTGGCCGCGAAGCGCTCCGCCGCCGGACTGGTCGCGGTGGCCCGGGTCCAGCCCGGCGGCCCCGCCGACCTGGCCGGCATCGAGCCCGGCGATCTGCTCCGTACCGTCGACGGACGCCGGGTCGACCGGCGCCCCGTCTCCGAGGTGGTCGCCCTGTTGCGCGGGGACCGTACGAGCGCAGCCGTGGGCACCACCGTCGTGCTGGGAGTCCAGCGCGACGCCCCCGGCCCGGCCAGGACGCTGACGTTGACCCGGGCCCGGCTCACCATCGAGGCCGTCACGGTCCGCAGGCTCGGGGCGAAGCAGCTCGGACCGGACCGTTCCGATTCCCCCGCAGCTGTGCTGATCAAGGTCGACTCGTTCACCAAGGGCTCGGGCGCCAGGATCCGCGACGCGGTCCGGGACGCACCGGCGGGCGCCGGGGTGCTGCTCGATCTCCGGGGCAACTCCGGAGGACTGGTCACCGAGGCGGTGGTCGCCGCCTCCGGATTCCTCGACGGCGGGCTGGTCGCCACGTACGACGTGCACGGCGTGCAGCGCGCCCTCTACGCCACGCCGGGCGGTGACACGGTCCGCCCGGTCGTCGTCCTCGTCGACGGCGGCACCATGAGTGCGGCCGAGCTGCTGACCGGAGCCCTCCAGGACCGGGGCCGTGCCGTCACCGTCGGCTCGCGCACCTTCGGCAAGGGGTCCGTGCAGATGCCCAGCAGGCTCCCGGGCGGCTTGGTGGCCGAGCTGACCGTCGGCCACTACCGCACGCCGGCGGGCCGCAGCGTCGACGGCCGCGGCATCACCCCGGATCTCGTGGTCGCCTCCCGGGCCGTCCAGCGGGCCGAGACAGTATTGAGTGGCCTCGGGGGCGGGTCGTAGTGCGAAAATGGCCACACTATGGCTAAGGAAAAGGACACAGGGCGCAAGCTCATCGCGCAGAACAAGAAGGCGCGGCACGACTACCACATCCTCGACACCTACGAGTGCGGTCTCGTACTGATGGGCACCGAGGTCAAGTCGCTGCGGCTGGGCCGGGCCTCGCTGGTGGACGGCTTCGTCCAGATCGACGGGCACGAGGCGTGGCTGCACAACGTGCACGTCCCCGAGTACGTGCAGGGGACCTGGACCAACCACTCCGCCAAGCGCAAGCGCAAGCTGCTGATGCACCGGGCCGAGATCGACAAGCTGGAGTCGAAGTCGCAGGAGACGGGGCACACGATCGTGCCGGTCGCGCTGTACTTCAAGGAGGGCCGGGTCAAGGTCGAGATCGCGCTCGCCAAGGGCAAGAAGGAGTTCGACAAGCGGCAGACGCTGCGCGAGAAGCAGGACCTGCGCGAGACGAACCGTGCGGTCTCGGCGGCCCGGCGGCGGCAGCGGAGCGCCTGAGCGCGCTCCGGCAGGAATAGGCTGGCACCGTCGCCCGTCGGTCACGTACGATGGGACTGCACCGCACAGCCGGTGCGCCTTTGAAAAATCAACATGGGGATGATCGGTTTCGACAGCGGATGTCGAAGCAGGGGAAGCGAGCCGAGGAAGCGGCAATGATCTCGTAAACCATATGTCGCAACCAATAATCGCCAATTCCAAGAGCGATTCCCAGTCCTTCGCCCTCGCTGCCTAATAAGCAGTGAGTGAGGGACCCTTAATGGGTGTCAGCCCGGGAGTGTTCCCGACCCGGACCCTGGCATAATCTAGGGGACTAAACCACTGATCCCGGTCACGGGGTTCGGTGGGAAATCAAACAGTGACTGAGCCCGTCGGAGACTTGTTCGCGAGATCTCCGGGGCCGAGAAAATCGCAGCGAACTGCGCTCGGAGAAGCCCTGATTCTGCACCGTTGGACGCGGGTTCGATTCCCGCCATCTCCACAATTCCCATGTGAACGAGGACCCCGTTGCCCACCGGCAGCGGGGTCCTCGTTCTGTGTGCGGGTACGGCGTCCTCGCGCCGGTGCGGGGTCACGCGCCGTTGCCGCGCACGCGGATCCCGGCCGCCGCCACCGCGAGCGCCAGCCCCGCCGCGCACCCCGGCACCACGTACGCCGTGACCGTCCCGGCGTGCTCCACCATCCAGCCGCCGGTCGCCGAACCGGCCGCTATTCCGCCCAGCAGCGCGGTGACGGAGAGCGTCATGCCCTCGTTCAACTGACCCTCGGGGGTCAGCCGCTGCACCAGCGTCATCCCGGTGACCATCGTCGGCGCCGTCGCCGCGCCGGCCATGAGCAGACTACCGGCCAGCGCGAGGAGCGAATCGGTCGAGGAGGCGGCGAGCAGCGGCAGGGACATCAGCGCCGTCATCCCCGCCAGGCACCACAGGAGCCGCCGCCGGATGTCCACGGCCGGGCGCAGCGACCCGTACAGCAGTCCCGCCACGCACGAGCCGCCCGCCTGGAGCGCCAGGATCGCGCCTCCGGCGTGCGCGATCGTGACGACCTCCATGGCACCGAAGACCGCGCCGGTGGCGAGGAAGGCGGCGAGCAGTGCGGGCATGCCCCGGGTGCGCAGCGGGGAGCGCGCCCGTGTGCCGGGCGTCACCGGGGGTTCGGTGGCGCGCTGAGCGGCGAAGATCAGCACGCCCGTCATCAGCAGCACCGCACCGATGAGTGTCCCGGCCTCCGGGAAGAGCGCCGCGCAGAGGAACGCGGCGAGGGCGGGGCCGAGCATGAAGCACAGCTCGTCCGCGGCCTGTTCGAAGGAGTTCGCGGTGTGCAGGGCGGCCGGGTCGCCGCGGTGCAGATGGGCCCACCGGGCACGGGACATGCCGCCGGTGTTGGGGGTGGTGGCGGTCGCGGCGTAGGCGGCGAAGAGCGTCCAGTCCGGGGCGTCGTAGTGCACACAGAGCAGCAGCGCGAGCGAGCCGAGCACGGCGATCGCGGTGGCGGGCACGGCGATCCGGGCCTGGCCGTACCGGTCGACGAGCCGGGCCGTCCAGGGTGCGACCACGGCGGTCGCGGCGAGCCCGGTCGCGGTGACCGCCCCGGCCAGGGCGTACGAACCGCGCGACCCGGCGATCATGACGACCGCGCTGACGCTGAACATGCCCATCGGCAGCCGGGCGATCAGATTGCCCGCCGTGAAGGCGCGGGCGCCGGGGGTGGCGAGCAGCCGGCGGTACGGGTTGGTGGAGGCGCGGCGGACGGGAGCGCCGGTCCGCGGGGCGATCACCAGCATGTCTCCGGAGACGGCATGCAGGGGCGTGGTGGGAGTGTCGTACGGCATGGCTCAACCCTCGCGGTGGCCGGCCCGTGCGGTCCAACACCTGCTCCGCACCCATTCACGCACCTGTGTTGTAAATTCGGGCCCGTGACTTCCTCCGATATCGAGCCGCGGCTGCTGCGCGCCTTCGTCGCCGTCGCCGAGGAGCTGCACTTCACCCGTGCCGCCGCCCGGCTCTACCTGGCCCAGCAGGCGCTCAGCCGCGACATCCGCCGGCTGGAGCGCGAACTCGGTGCGGAGCTGTTCGTACGGACCACCCGCCAGGTCTCCCTCACATCCGACGGCGGACGGCTGCTGCCGCACGCCCGCCGGGTGATCGCCGCCCACGACGACCTCCGCGCCGCCTGGGCGGTGCAGACGCGCCCGCTGCTGGTCGACGTCAGCGTCCCGATCGGGACGGGTCACCGACTGCTCGGGCTGGCCCGCGACGAGGCGCCGGGAGTGGAGTTCGTGGCGCGCTATCTGAGCGGGCTGACGGGGGCGGCGGCGGAGATCCTGGCCGGGCGGCTCGATGTCTCCTTCGGCCGGGTCGCGGGGCTGGATCCGGCGGTACGGGCGGGGCTGGCGCATCAGCCGGTCTGCTTCGAACGGCTGACCGTCCTGCTGCGCGACGACCATCCGCTGGCCTCGCTCGCCCAGGTCCCGATGGGGGCGCTGACGGGGGAGCGGCTGTACGCGGCGGCGGGCAACCCGGCCACGGCGGAGTGGACCGACCTCGCGGAGCGGCTCTTCGCGGGGCGGGGGATCGAACTGGTGGCCCCGTTCCCGGAGATCGTGGGGGAGGAGGAGTTCGTCCGGGTGGTGCGGAAGCAGGGCTGGTCGGTGCTGGCGAGCACCGAGTTCATCGACGTGCCGGGGATGGTCGTACGGCCGCTGGTCGACCCCGTACCGCTGTCACCGGTGTCGCTGGTGTGGCGCAAGGGGCTGAAACACCCGGGGGTGGACGCGCTGCGGCGGGTCGCGGCGGGGGTGACGGCGGCGGAACGGGGGCTGGAGGTACCCGCCGGGAGCTGGCTTCCCGAGGGCGATCTGGCACTGATGTCGCAGACGTGAAGGGGGGGCCCGGAGGCGGCTCAGCGGGTCGGGCGGCTCAGAGCCTGTCGGGTGACCTCTGATCGGGCGGCCACGCCCTGGCACGCACGCTTCCCGCGTTGCCGGAATGCCCTGGTAGCTCCTTCCCCAAGCTCTCAGCTTCGTTCGAGCAGGGGAGACCCCATCCGAGGGCCTTCCGGCGCCTTGGAATCGCACGCACCAGACCGCGTCCGCTTTCCGATCGAAGGTCACCCGACAGGCTCTCAGGCGGCGGCCGCCGGAGAACGCCAGGCCGGCGAGTCCGGCGACTAGTGCCATGCCGTTCTCGATTCTCGTGAACTGCCCGCACGATAGGAACATTCGTCCGGGAGGATGGGCTGATTGGCTGTGTGCTTGGCCAACGATCCGTCAACTCCCGGACGGACAAACATGGATCGGGCGTGCAGTTATAAACCTACCGCCCGGCCGCAGGCCGTGTGAAAACGGCGTATCTCGCATCTTGAGCATCACCCGTTCAGGGCTATTTTCGTCAGCTTCGTGGGCCACATTCATCCTCCGGGTGCAAGGTGCTGAGGGGCGCGCGGACTGGGTGGGGGCCCGGTTCGCCGGTACGTGACCGGCTCAAACGTGCGCGCCCGTTTATCTGAGTGGGATGTGCCTACACCTGTGGAAAATTGGCGTGAAGGTGCCCGGCCCGGGCACACGCACGAGTGGAACGACGTCACCGTCCAGCGCGACGGTCTCGGGCGTCAGCTCTCCGATCTCTCGGCCGAACCGGGAGCCCCGGAAGGCTCCGACGGTCCGGTATTCGTCGACGAGAGCGGCCGGCGCAGCAAGACGTTCAGGCGTCTGGGCTGGGTCCTTGCCGCGGTCTGCGCCTGTTACGCGGTGACGCTGGTCGTCGCCCTGCTCGGCGGTAATTCCACTGCGCCGTGGTTGCCGCTCTCCGGTCAGAAACAGCACAAGAAGGCGGAAGAGGTCCAGGCGCCGCCCACTCCGTCGGGCAGCGCGGACACGGTCGTGCCGGTGGGCGTGGCACCGGGCGCCACGGTGGCGGATCCGGCGACCGACGTCCGCGCGAAGCCTTCGGGCAGCGCCGGGTCCGGCGCCCCGTCCCCGTCCGCGTCCGCATCCGGCAAGGACCCGTCGAAGCCCACCGTCGGCGCCAGCCACACGGGGGACACCGCCGGCGGCGGCACGAAGCCCGCCCCGGCGACATCGGCCCCCGAGTCGCCCGCAGCCACCACGACGCCGCCCGTCGATCCCGGTCCCACGCAGTCGCCCACCCAGCCCGCCGAGTCCCCGGATCCTCCCGTGCAAGAGTGAGAAGGCACCCACTAAATGACCACCCCCGCCTCGCGGGGCAGGCACAACCGACAGAAGCGGAACAGGCGGCGCAGGCTTCCCATGCGCTATCTGCTGCCGTCCGTATTCCTCGTTGCCCTGCTCGCCATGCTGATGCTGCGCGGTTACGTGCACAGCGAAATCCTCGCCGACCACCGCATTCAGGCCCCGGCGGCCACGGACCGTGTACCCGACAAGATCCTCGACGGCGGTCCGGTCATCGATGCCCGGAGCACCACCGGGCCCGCCAAGTCGCTGAGCGTCCCCGATCACCGGATCGTGCTGACCTTCGACGACGGCCCCGACCCGGTGTGGACCCCGCAGGTCCTCGACGCGCTGAAGAAATACGACGCGCACGGCGTCTTCTTCGTCACCGGAACCATGGCATCGCGCTACTCCGGACTCGTCCACCGCATGGTCGAGGAGGGGCACGAGGTCGGGCTGCACACCTTCAACCACCCCGATCTCTCCTACCAGTCCCACTCCCGTATCGACTGGGAGCTGTCCCAGAACCAGCTGGTGCTGGCGGGCGCGGCAGGTATCCGTACGTCCCTGTTCCGGCCCCCGTACTCGTCGTTCGCCGACGCGATGGACAACAGGTCCTGGCCGGTCACCCGGTACGTCGGCACCCGCGGCTATCTCACCGTCGTCAACAACACCGACAGCGAGGACTGGAAGCGCCCCGGCGTCCCCGCGATCATCGAACGGGCCACGCCCAAGGACGGCAAGGGCGCCGTCATCCTGATGCACGACTCCGGCGGCGACCGGTCCCAGACCGTGGCCGCGCTCGGCGAGTTCCTCCCGCGGATGCAGCAGCAGGGCTATACGTTCACCAACCTCACCACCGCTCTCGGTGCCCCCAGCGCGCACACCCCCGTGACCGGGCTCGCGCTGTGGAAGGGCAAGGCGTTCGTGTACGCCGTCGGCCTCTCGGAGAACCTCACCGACGTGCTGGTGGCCGGGCTCGCCGTCATCGGGGTGCTCGTCCTCGCCCGCTTCGGCCTGATGCTGCTGCTGTCCTTCCTGCACGCCCGGAAGGTCCGAGGGCGGGACTTCGACCGGGGACCCGCGTACACCAGCCCCGTCTCGGTGCTGGTGCCCGCGTACAACGAACGCGAATGCATCGCCAACACCGTGCGCTCCCTGGTGGCGAGCGACCACCCCATCGAGATCATCGTCATCGACGACGGCTCCACGGACGGCACGGCGGACATCGTCGAGGCGCTGCGGCTGCCGAACGTCCGCGTCATCCGCCAGCGCAACGCCGGAAAGTCCGCCGCCCTCAACAACGGCATCGCACACGCCCGTCACGACATCGTCGTGATGATGGACGGCGACACGGTCTTCGAACCCGCCACCGTCCGCGAACTCGTCCAGCCGTTCGCCGACCCGGAGGTGGGCGCCGTCGCCGGGAACGCCAAGGTCGGCAACCGCGGCTCGCTGATCGGTTCCTGGCAGCACATCGAGTACGTGATGGGCTTCAACCTCGACCGCCGGATGTACGACATGCTGCGCTGCATGCCGACCATCCCCGGCGCGGTCGGCGCCTTCCGCCGTGATGCGCTGGACCGGATCGGCGGCATGAGCGAGGACACCCTCGCCGAGGACACCGACGTCACGATGGCGCTGCACCGCGACGGCTGGCAGGTCGTCTACGCGGAAGACGCCCGCGCCTGGACCGAGGCGCCGGAGACCGTGCAGCAACTGTGGTCGCAGCGGTACCGGTGGTCGTACGGCACCATGCAGGCGATCTGGAAGCACCGCCGCGCCGTCATCGAACGCGGACCGTCCGGCCGCTTCGGGCGCGTCGGCCTGCCGTTCGTCGCCCTGTTCATGGTCGTCGCCCCGCTGCTCGCGCCCCTCATCGATGTCTTCCTGCTGTACGGGCTGGTCTTCGGCCCCACCCAGAAGACCGTCGTCGCCTGGCTCGGCGTCCTCGCGGTGCAGGCCGTCTGCGCCGCGTACGCCTTCCGGCTCGACCGGGAACGTATGACGCATCTGATCTCCCTGCCCCTCCAGCAGATCCTCTACCGGCAGCTCATGTACGTGGTGCTGCTCCAGTCCTGGATCACCGCACTCACCGGCGGCCGGCTGCGCTGGCAGAAGCTGCGCCGTACCGGAGTGGTGGAGGCACCCGGCACGATGGTGAGCCAGGGCAGGCGCGTCAACGATCGGAGGCCCGTCGCATGACGAGCAGCTACACCCCCGCATTCCCCCCGCCCCACCCGGTCCCGGTCCCGGTCCCGGCACCGGTGCCGGGACAGTCCGCCGCACCGTCGTCGGAGACCACCGCCCCGCCCGCCCCGAAGAGGCCGGGCCGCGACCGCTATCTCGACCTGCTGCGCACCGTCGCCCTCGTCCGTGTCGTCGTCTTCCACACCTTCGGCTGGGCCTGGCTGACGGTCGTGTTCCCCTCCATGGGTGTCATGTTCGCCCTCGCGGGGTCACTGATGGCACGCTCGCTGGACCGCCCCGCCCCGGCTGTCGTCCGCGCCCGGCTCCGCCGTCTGCTGCCCCCGATGTGGGTGTTTGCCGCGGTCGTCGTCCCGGTCATGTTCGCCCTCGGCTGGAAGCCCCTGAAGGAGGACGGCATCTGGTGGTTCATCAAGCTGGGCTGCTACCTCCTTCCGGTCGGCGCCCCGCCGTATCCCTGGGAGAGCGGCTCAGCGGGCGGCTTCCTGGAGGCGTCCTGGGCGGACCAGGCCGTCGGCCCGCTCTGGTACATCCGGGCCTACCTCTGGTTCGTGCTCGCCTCGCCGCTGCTGCTGAAGGCCTTCCGCAGGATGCCCTGGCCGACGCTGCTCGCCCCGCTCGGCCTCACCGCCGTGTTCGGCACCGGACTGGTCACCGTCCCCGGGGAGACCGGCGAGGGGCTCGTCGACTTCGCGGTGTTCGGCTCCTGCTGGATTCTCGGCTTCGCCCACCACGACGGGCTGCTGAAGAAGATCCCGCGCTATCTGGCGGTCTCGCTCGCCGCGCTCGCGATGGCGTTCGGACTGTGGTGGGCCTCGGCGCATCTGACGGAGGAGGGCTGGAATCTCGACGAGATCCCGCTGGCCCAGGCGACCTGGTCGCTCGGCTTCTGCGCGATCCTGCTCCAGTACGCACCGTCCTGGCGGCAGCTCCCCGGCAGGCTGGCCCGCCTGGACAGCCTGATCACCCTCGCCAACAACCGCGCGGTGACGATCTACCTCTGGCACAACCTGCTGATCATGGCGACCTCGCCGCTCATCGACCAGTTGTGGACCGTCCCCTGGGTCGGTGACCACCTCGGTACGTACATCAGCTCCTCGTACGCGGAACTGATGCTGGTCCTGGTCTGGCCGCTGCTGGCGCTGATGATCCTCGCGGTCGGCTGGGTCGAGGACGTCTCGGCGAAGCGCAGCCCCCGGCTGTGGCCGACCGATTCATCGCCCTGATCGTCCCCACCGGGCTGGGCAACGGATCGACGTACAAGATGATCCCCGGCATCTTCCACGCCAAGGCGATCGCCCAGGGGCTGCGCGGCGAACCGCTGCCCGGCTTTGTCGAGTCGCTCCGGGCGGGCGGCGCCGAAGTCGTCGGCGTACCCGTCTACCGCTGGATGGAACCCGAGGACACGGACGAGCACGCCGTGGAGACGGCGATGGCCCGGCTGCGTACGGCACTCGGTGTGCCGCGGCTGATCCAGACGGTCGTCAAACGCGGCTACCGGCTGGCGCTGGACCCGGCGGCGGACGCCAAGTACGCGGACTCCTGAGGGCGCCGACGGGCCGTCAGGAAGAAGGCGCGCAGGAGCAGGGCGAGCGCGCCGGTGCACAGGAGGGCCCGTACCGCGTTCCAGGCGACCCACGCGTCCTCGAACCGTTCCCGTACGGCGGCGGGATCGGCGATCCGTGCCGGATTCCCCGCGTCCGCAAGGGCGTTGTTGAGCGGGACGGAGACCCCCGAGGTGAGCAGGAAGGCAACGGCGTACACCGCGAGCGCGGCGAGGATCCACCGGCGCGGGCCGGGGGAGCGGCGCTGTTGCCACGCGGCGACGCCGGTGAGGACCAGCGCCCCGAAGAAGCCGCGCGGTCGAGCGGGCCGGAGGCGCGCCGGGCTACCGTGCGGGGATGATCAATGACGCTCACCGGCTCGACGCGGAAGTACGACTCCGTCCCGCCACCCCGGGCGACGCCGCCTCGCTCGCCGATGCACTGACCCGCAGCCGTACGTACATGCAGCCCTGGGAACCTGTACGGCCCGACACCTTCTACACCGAGCAGGGTCAGCGGGAGCGCCTGGCCGGGATACTGGCGGACCGTGAGGCGGGGCGGGTGATGCCCTGGGTGATCGCCGATGCCGAGGACCGTGCGGTCGGCGGTTTCACGCTCTCCAACATCGTGCTCGGGCCGTTCTGCAGCGCCGCGCTCGGCTACTGGGTCGATGTCACGTACGCCGGACGCGGTCTGGCCACCGCCGCCGTGCAGCGGATCTGCACCGTGGCCAGGGACGAGCTGCGGCTGCACCGGGTGGAGGCCGGGACCGTGCTCGACAATGTGGCATCCCAGCGGGTGCTCACCAAGTGCGGCTTCGAGGAGTTCGGTACGGCTCCGCGCTATCTGCACATCAACGGCGAGTGGCGGGACCACCGGCTGTTCCAGCGGATCCTGCACGACGGCCCGCCGGCAGGCTGAGTCCGTCGGTGCTGCGCGCCCCGGCCGGTCTATGCCGCGTGCCGGACGTGCAGATGCCCGTCGAGCGGCCACGGCGCGCGGGCCGGAGGATCTCCGCGAAGGCGTATCCGCACTTGACCGCGACCCGGCACGAGGCTTTGTTGTCCTCCTGGTGGATCAGTTCGAGCCGTCGAAGGCCGTCCGCGGCGAAGGCGGTGAACGCCCAGCCGGTGAGCGCTTCGACCGCCTGCGGGGCGATCCCGCGCCCGCGCGCCCACACCGCCGTCCAGTAGCCGACCTCGGCCGAACCGGATCCGGGGTGCGGGTACTTCAGCGCCACATTGCCGACCAGTTCGTCGCCCCGCTCCGTGTCGACGACGGCGAAGCTGAACCGGGTGCCGGTCTCCCGGCCCTCGGCCTGCACCCGCAGCCAGCGTTCCGCGTCCGCCTCGTCCGTCACGAGATGCCACAGCCGGTTGCGCATCGTCGGATCGCGGTACGCCTCGACCAGCGCCGGTATGTCGTCCTGGCGCCAGGGCCGCAGCAGCAGGGGTCCGGCCGAGAAGGCGGTCGCGCGAGATCGTCGCTCATGCCCTCACCGTACGCGGGGAGTTCGGCGGCGGTTGGAGGGGTTACGGGCCGGGTCGTCGAGGGGCACTCTGGTGGTGGCTCCCACCGGCGACCCCGAGGCGGTGACATGCGCATGGCGGCGGGTAATGGCTCGTGCGACTGGCGGTTCGACTCCGGGCGGCTCTGCCTGGACCTGGTGGCGACGGGGATCGGAACCTCCGGCGCCTGCGAACTGCTCGACGGGAGCGACCGGCTCGCCGACTGGCTGCTGGCCGCCGGACTCGTACCGAAGGGCACATGTCTCGACGCCGTCGACGACACCTGGCTGCTGAACTTCCGCCTGTTGCGGACGGGCGTCGACCGGCTGCTGACCGCCGAGCTCGGCGGCCGCGGCGCCGAGGGTGTGCTGGAGCGGGTCAATGAACTCGCCGCCGCGCCGCCGCCGGGACTGCGGGCCGTGCGCGCCGGGAACGGTGTTCTGGTACGGGCGTTCAGTGCCGAGCCCGAGTGCGGGGCGCTGCTGGCCGCCGTCGCCCGCGACGTCGTGGAACTCCTGACGGACCCGGAGGCCCGGGCCGGGCTCCGCCGCTGTGAGGGCGACAACTGCCGACGGCTCTACCTCGACACGTCACGGGGGAGGCGCCGCCGCTGGTGCTCCAGCGAGGTGTGCGGTAACCGGGAGCGGGTGGCCCGGCACCGGCGGCGGGCGGCGGCGCTCGCGGCCCCGGCGGATGTCTCCGCGTGAACCGTCGTGCACGGGTACATCGTGTCCACGTAAAAAATCTCGAACGGCTTTGAATGGATCGCGGCCCGCCTCCGTACTCGATGACCAGGGAGCTCTACAGGGTCTCGACCGGGAGGTTCGGGTGCGCAAGGATGCGGCCGTGGCCGATGACCGTCCGCACAGGGCTCGACATCGCAGTGAACCGCCCGCGTCACCCTCCGCCGTTCCGGACGAGGAGCTGATGCGGGCGCTCTACCGCGAACACGCCGGACCGTTGCTCGGGTACGTGCTCCGCCTCGTCGCCGGCGACCGCCAGCGTGCCGAGGACGTGGTGCAGGAAACGCTCATCCGTGCCTGGAAGAACGCCGGTCAGCTCAACCGGGCGACCGGCTCTGTCCGCCCCTGGCTGGTGACGGTCGCCCGGCGCATCGTCATCGACGGCCACCGCAGCCGGCAGGCCCGGCCGCACGAGGTCGATCCGTCGCCGCTGGAGGTCATTCCCGCGGAGGACGAGATTGACAAGGCGTTGTGGCTGATGACTCTCTCGGATGCGCTCGACGATTTGACCCCTGCCCATCGGGAAGCATTGGTCGAGACCTACTTCAAGGGACGTACGGTCAATCAGGCCGCCGAGGTGCTCGGCATACCCAGCGGCACGGTGCGGTCCCGGGTCTTCTACGCACTGCGCTCGATGAAGCTCGCACTCGAAGAGAGGGGGATCACGGCATGAGCGACCACGAGTGGGAGCCTTTCGGGCCCCGGCCGACCGGTCCCTCCAGCCCCACCGGCCCCACAGGTCCGCGCGGCCGCCCCGTGTTCCCCGGCGGTCCGGGCAGCTTCGGCGGTCCCGATGACTTCGGCGGCTTCGGCGGTTCCGGTTCCGGCGCGGCGGTGGAAGAGCCGGAGCACGACGCCGCCGGTGCGTACGTCCTGGGCATCCTGGACGACGCCGAAGCGTCCGCCTTCGAAGCGCATCTGGCGGGCTGCGCGCTCTGCGCCGCCCATCTCGACGAGTTCGCCGGGATGGAACCCATGCTCGCGGTGCTCGCCGAGGCCCCCGCCACCGCACCGGGCGCCCGCCCCGTCCCGTACGTCCCGGAGCCGCCCGCACCCCGGGTGCTCGACCGGCTGGTCGACGAGGTCTCGGCCAAACGGGCCCGGCGCAAGCGACGCGGCATGTATCTGGTGGCGGCGGCAGCGGCGCTGATCATCGGTGGTCCGGTCGTCGCGGTCATGGCCACCGGCGGCGACAGCGGCACGACCCAGGCGGCCGACCCGCACCCCACCAGCCCCGCCGAGGACGCGTTCTTCCACCACATGCAGGAGAAGGTGCAGGCGACCGACCCCACCACCAAGGTCGCCGCCACCGTCGGCATGGAGAAGAAGGCGTGGGGCACGCACGCGGTGCTGGAGCTCAAGAACGTCAGGGGTCCGGAGAAGTGCAGCCTGATCGCCGTGTCCAAGAGCGGCGAGGAGGAGGTCGTCACCTCCTGGTCCGTCCCGAAGTGGGGCTACGGCATCAAGGACTCCACGTACCCGTCCGCGAAGTACCCGCTCTACGTCCACGGCGGCGCGGCGATGGACCGCGCCGACATCGACCATTTCGAGGTGCGGACCTTCGACGGCAAGCGGCTGGTGGACATCGACGCGTAGGGGCGGCAGCAGGAAATCGGGCCGTGGACGCACCCGCCATGGGGGTCCGACGCGCAATCGATACCTGCGACGCGCAGATCCGGGCCCGCTGAAGGTGCGCGGCGGGCCCCCTTCGCATAGGGTTGACGGCTGCCCAATGCACGTCAGAAAGGGGCCTCGGTGGCCGCGCAGGATGCCGCTGTCGATTCGTTGCGGGACCGGGAAACCGGTGTCGAGCAGGAACATCTCGACCGTGTTTATCACCGCCTTGAGGAGAAGATCCACGAGGCGGAATTCCTCATGAACGATGCCGTCAAGCGCGGCCAGGTCGGGACCCCGGGTGCGTTCGCCGAGCGAGACGCCCAGGTGTTCCGGGCCGGGATCCACCTCAACCGGCTGAACAGCGAGTTCGAGGACTTCCTCTTCGGGAGGATCGATCTGCTGCTCGGCAAGGACGGCGAGCGCGGCCCGGACGGCGCGTACACCTCCGTCGAACCGGCCGACGACGCCGTACGCGACGACAGCACCGCCGAAATCGCCGAGACGCTCCACATCGGCCGGATCGGGGTCCTCGACTCCGACTACGCACCGCTGGTCATCGACTGGCGGGCACCGGCCGCCGCGCCGTTCTACCGGTCGACGCCGAAGGATCCGGGCCGGGTGGTACGCCGCCGGGTCATCCGCTCCAAGGGCCGCAAGGTCCTCGGGGTCGAGGACGACCTGATGCGCCCGGAACTGACCGCGTACAAGGACGGCCACAAGCTGCCCGTCATCGGTGACGGCGCGCTGATGGCGGCGCTCGGCCAGGCCCGCAGCCACACCATGCGGGACATCGTCTCCTCCATCCAGGCCGAGCAGGACCTGGTGATCCGGGCGCCCGCCGCCTCCGTCACCGAGGTCTCCGGCGGTCCCGGCACCGGCAAGACCGCCGTGGCCCTGCACCGCGCCGCGTACCTGCTCTACCAGGACCGGCGGCGGTACGCGGGCGGCATCCTCGTCGTCTCGCCGACCCCGCTCCTCGTCGCGTACACCGAAGGGGTGCTGCCCTCGCTGGGAGAGGAGGGGCAGGTCGCGATCCGTGCGGTCGGCTCGCTCTCCGACGAGGCGGCGGGTGTCGAGGGCGCCACCACGTACGACGAACCGGCCGTCGCGCGGATCAAGGGCTCCTCCCGGATGCTCCAGGTGCTGCGCAAGGCGGCCCGCGGGGCGCTGGAACAGCCGCGGACCCCGGGCGCGCCGCAGAACGAGCCGGACGGCCAGCTGTCGTTCGGTGAGCCCGACGAGTCCGGGGACGGGGCTGCCGCGCCCCTCACCACCCCCACCCGGCTGCGCGTCGTCGCCTTCGGCGCCCGCGTGGAGCTGAACGCCGACGAGCTGCACCGCATCCGGCAGTCCGTCCTCGGCGGCACCGCCCCGGTCAACCTGCTGCGCCCGCGTGCCCGCAGGCTGCTCCTGGACGCCCTGTGGAAAAAGTCCTCCGGCCGGGGCCGCTACGCCGACCCGGAACTTGCCGCGGAACTGCGCACCTCTTTCGACGAGGACGTCTCCACCGAGACGCCGTTCCTGGAGTTCCTGAACGCCTGGTGGCCCGAGCTCACCCCGCGCGGGGTGCTCGCCGCGATGGCCGACGAGAAGCGGCTCGGCCGGTGGGCGCGCCGGGTCCTCAACCAGGGCGAGGTGCGCCGCCTCGCCCGCTCGCTGAAGCGGCTGGACAGCGCCGGCCAGGGCCCCCTGTCCGTGCACGACGTGGCGATCCTCGACGAGCTGCACACGCTGCTCGGCACCCCGCACCGGCCGAAGAAGAAGCGCGAGTTCGATCCGCTGGACCAGCTCTCCGGTCTGGAGGAGCTGATGCCGCAGCGCGAGGAGACCCAGCGCGAGCGGGCCGAGCGGCTCGCGGCCGAGCGCACGGAGTACACGCACGTCATCGTCGACGAGGCGCAGGACCTGACACCCATGCAGTGGCGCATGGTCGGCCGCCGCGGCCGGACGGCCACCTGGACGATCGTCGGCGACCCGGCGCAGTCCTCCTGGTCGGATCCGGACGAGGCGGCGGAGGCGCGCGACGAGGCGCTCGGCAGGCGCCCGCGCCGCCACTTCACGCTCACCGTCAACTACCGCAACCCGGCGGAGATCGCGGAGCTCGCGTCGAAGGTGCTGGCGCTCGCGATGCCCGGCATGCAGTCCCCGGCCGCGGTCCGTTCGACGGGCGTGCAGCCCCGCTTCGTGGCCCTGCGCGACGGCGATCCGGCCCAGGCCGTACGGGAGGAGGCGCGGCGGCTCCTCGGCGAGGTGGACGGCACGGTCGGTGTCGTCGTCGCGATGCACCGGCGCGCGCAGGCCCGGAAGTGGCTGGCGGAGCTCGGCGACCGGGTGGTGGCGCTCGGCAGCCTGGAGGCGAAGGGCCTGGAGTACGACGCCACGGTGGTCGTCTCGCCCGCCGAGATCGCGGACGAGTCACCGGCCGGTCTGCGGGTGCTGTACGTGGCGCTGACCCGGGCGACGCAGCAGCTGACCGTGGTGTCGGGGGAGCGGGACCAGCCCGACGAGGACGGTGTGCCGGACCTGCTGAGGGACTGAGAGCCTGTCGGGTGACCTCTGATCGGGCGGTCACGCCCTGGCACGCACGCTTCCCGCGTTGCCGAAATGCCCTAGTAGCTCCTTCCCCAAGCTCTCAGCTTCGTTCGAGCAGGGGAGACCCCATCCGAGGGCCTTCCGGCGCCTTGGAATCGCGCGCACCAGACCGCGTCCGCTTTCCGATCGAAGGTCACCTGACAGGCTCTGAGCTTGAGATTTAACCTCCAGGATCGAACAGCGCTGACCAGCTCTTTCGGCCGCAGGAGTGAATCGCTGAGCGTGGTCGCAAAAGCGGCCATACCCGGATGAATGGGCCGCGCGTCGGAGTCGCGAGGCTCGCTGCAAGCGATGTTCGAACAGCGAGGTTAAATCTCAAGCTGAGCCGGAGGCCGGCGGGGGCGGGCGGAGACCGGCGGGGAGAAGTCAACCCGCGACGGGGGAATCACTTCTCCGGGGTCTTTGTTAGCCTGGTGTCGGCACCGGCTCGATCCAAGCCCCCGGGCCCAACCTTCGTCGCTACGAGCGACCACTTGCCGCGAGGCGAGCATGGCGGGTCGGTGCCGCTCAAGTGAAAAGACAGGCCCGCGTCACCTTCCGGTGGCGCGGGTCTGTTCTTGTTTGTGCCCCTGGCGTGTCGTTCGCCCCGGTTGGGGGTTCCACTCAACACCCCCTATCTCGTATGGTGGAAACTACTTTCCGAACCGCGGCAGTCATTACCGGCTACCCGTCAGTAGGTGCGAATATCGGGAAGCGCGTCCGAGGCGAACGCCCCGGCCGCGTGGCAATGAAGCTAGGGAAAGTGAAGGACTCGGCCATGGCAACGGCGCCCAGCGTCTCGTACTCGATGACGGTCAGGCTGGAGGTGCCCGCGAGCGGCACAGCAGTCTCCCAGCTCACCACAGCCGTGGAGTCCTCCGGCGGTTCGGTCACCGGCCTCGACGTGACCGCTTCCGGTCACGAAAAGCTCCGGATCGACGTCACCATCGCGGCCTCCTCCACCACGCACGCGGACGAGATCGTCGAAGGTCTGCGCGACATCGAGGGTGTCGTGCTGGGCAAGGTCTCCGACCGTACGTTCCTGATGCACCTCGGTGGCAAGATCGAGATGGCGTCCAAGCACCCCATCCGCAACCGTGACGACCTCTCGATGATCTACACCCCGGGTGTGGCGCGGGTCTGCATGGCGATCGCAGAGAACCCCGAGGATGCCCGCCGCCTCACCATCAAGCGCAACTCCGTCGCAGTTGTGACGGACGGTTCCGCGGTGCTCGGTCTCGGCAACATCGGCCCGATGGCGGCCCTGCCGGTCATGGAGGGCAAGGCGGCCCTCTTCAAGCGGTTCGCCGGCATCGACGCCTGGCCGATCTGCCTGGACACCCAGGACACCGACGCGATCGTCGAGATCGTCAAGGCGATCGCCCCCGGCTTCGCGGGCATCAACCTGGAGGACATCTCCGCACCCCGCTGCTTCGAGATCGAGGCACGGCTGCGCGAGGCCCTCGACATCCCCGTCTTCCACGACGACCAGCACGGCACCGCGATCGTCGTCCTGGCCTCGCTGACCAACGCACTGCGCGTGGTGGGCAAGGGAATTGGGGACGTACGGGTCGTCATGTCCGGCGCCGGAGCGGCCGGTACGGCCATCCTGAAGCTGCTCATCGCCGCGGGCGTCAAGCACGCTGTCGTCGCCGACATCCACGGTGTGGTGCACGCGGGCCGCGAGGACCTGGTCTCCGCCGACGCCGATTCGCCGCTGCGCTGGATCGCCGAGAACACCAACCCCGAGTCGATGACCGGCACCCTCAAGCAGGCGGTCGTGGGCGCCGACGTCTTCATCGGCGTCTCCGCCCCGAACGTGCTTGGCGGCGACGACGTCGCGGCGATGGCGGACGACGCGATCGTGTTCGCGCTCGCGAACCCGGACCCCGAGGTGGACCCGGCAATCGCTCGCCAGACCGCAGCAGTTGTCGCCACGGGCCGCTCCGATTTCCCGAACCAGATCAACAACGTGCTGGTCTTCCCGGGCGTCTTCCGCGGTCTGCTGGACGCTCAGTCCCGCACGGTCAACACGGAGATGATGCTGGCCGCGGCCCGCGCCCTCGCCGACGTCGTCGCCGAGGACGAGCTGAACGCCAACTACATCATCCCGTCGGTCTTCAACGAGAGGGTCGCGGGAGCGGTTGCCGGAGCCGTCCGGAACGCCGCGAAGGGTGCCGGGGGCGCTGTGACGGGCCCGGGGGACCTCGGCTGAACCACCCACTCACAGAACCCACCACGGCCCCCGCCGTCGCCGCCCACGGCCGCGGTGCCCCCCACGTTGGCCTGACCGACGGCGCGTCGCGTGTCGCGGCACCCCAAACGCCCCTTTAGGGTGGGCGGGCAGCGAGCCCCGCAGAAGTCCGCACCCGCTGCGGACCGCTTCAGGGAGTCGACGGAACGTCACCACGACGAGGCAGTGGCGCTTTTCGTGTGACTCCGGAGGGTGCCGGATTGGCTTTCCCGCCGCAGGTGGGGGCAGGATGCTTCCCCAAGGACTACGTCCAGGGGAGACCCCACAAGGCGCGAGGTCTAATGACAGACCCGGCTTCGGGGACTGTCCGAGGGCCCTGGCAGCATCGGCTTCGATCTCACGCCTCACAGGCAAGAAGAACACGGGAGTAACAACATGAACCGCAGTGAGCTGGTGGCCGCCCTGGCCGACCGCGCCGAGGTGACCCGCAAGGACGCCGACGCCGTGCTGGCCGCGCTCGCCGAGACCGTCGGTGAGATCGTCGCCAAGGGCGACGAGAAGGTCACCATCCCCGGCTTCCTGACCTTCGAGCGCACCCACCGTGCCGCTCGCACCGCTCGTAACCCGCAGACCGGCGACCCGATCAACATCCCGGCCGGCTACAGCGTGAAGGTCTCCGCGGGCTCGAAGCTCAAGGAAGCCGCCAAGGGCAAGTAGGCCCCGTAGGCGCGACGGAGGGCGGTCACCCCGACCAGGGTGACCGCCCTCCGTCGTACCGCCCGCAGAAGCGGCCCTGAGCCCTTCGGCGGCCGCCGGACCCTTCCGGCGATCGAAAACGGGGGCGGGGGGGGGGGGGCGCCCCCCCCCCCCCCCCCCCCCCCAACCCCCCCCCCCCCCCCCCCCCCCCCCCCCCCCCCCCCCCCCCCCCCCCCAACCTTGGGTGGCGGGCCCCAAC